>JALSPK010000059.1 GCA_026986005.1 Saprospiraceae bacterium | reverse complement strand
ACCGGTTCCCCACTTCATCACCCAGTATATCGTATTGGGATCAGCCACTACATCAGTCAATGCAGCATCTCCGTCACATCCTAATTCTGTCAAGTTGTTGCAATCAGGTCCAGTCCATACTCTAAATTCAGTTCCGGTAAAATCAAAGGTATTGACCGCTGAAGATGCTACAAAATGATACCAAACTCCTTCAACAGGATTTGCGTTACAATCTTCTTCACCCCCTCCACAGGCATTGACGTCAGAAGCTCCGGTCACAGATGTAGCACATGTCAATGTACCCGCATCAGATGCACTAGCACAATCGTCATTGGTAACAGGTTGTTGATATTGATCTATCTGTATATCGTAATCTCCAAATAAAGGATCGGTATTACCTGATTCAATATAAAGGATATCACCAACACTCAGACATCTAGCACTTGAAGTCACATCATCCCCACTGCAATCATTCAATAGCACTGAATATATATGAGGAGGATTTAACGTACCATTTACTACCGCTGAAATATCAACAGCTATATGGTCAGCTCCATCCGCATTGGTTACTGTATAAGTAGTCCAAATAGTACCGCCCGGTGCCGGTGAAGGAGGAGCAGCTGAACAACTATTATCAACATGGTTTGTACCTTCGATCATTGACTCAAGTACTCCATCACATACATCTTCTCCTTTATCAATGGTGACTGAAAAAGTACCTTCATGACCATTTTCCAAAGCCATAGAGATATAATATGTAGTACCAGCGGTAAGATTTACACAGTCCGATGATATATCAAACCCGGTAGTGATATCATCCGCGTCTGTTTGAGACGGAGGACAAGCACCACCTGCAGCATCCCAACCTACACTCAAATCACCTGTAGCAGTACCCCCTCCACTCGCTTCGAAATGAATATTGTAATATCCATTAGTAGCAACCGTAAAAGAATAGAATCCTGTTTTATAATTAGCGAAAGAAGCTGATGCGTCATAATCCGCATTATTATTTGTCGCGGGTATATCTCCGTTCACAGTATGTGGGATCGCCCCTGAGGCTATAGGATCAATGTTTGAACCTGCAGTAGCACAATCATCATAAAACTGCCCAAAAGAGTTAAAAGTTAATATCGAAAAAATAACAATAAGTATAAAATTCTTCATTTTATAAGTTTTAATATATTACAAAAATAGTAAATGGGAGCATGTGTACGACATCCTAGATAACTTTGGGAGCTATAATAAAACAAGACATCCACGTACTTCGCAACAAAAGTACTACAAAGAAATCAAATATCCAACAAAAAACAAAAGAAAAATACACACCAAAAAATATACAATAATTTAAAAGAAGTCCGATTCAATATATAATTTTGCTTATCAAATATAATTGTATTATTATTTCGTACAGTATCTAATCCTAGTGCTTTTTTAATATTATATTTTGAAATATTTTTTTAACTATTTTTAGATTTGTGATTTGTAAAGATAAATACTTTACGGTAAGCTTAATCAATTTATCAAAAACACCTTTACCTTTTTTCTCTGCACCGCCTCTTTTTACCATATAATTATACTAATAAAATTGTAGTTTAACCAATATTATACTTCTTCTATTTTTTATAGAATCAAAGCCATTTTTAAAATATTATTTGGTTACATTCTAAATATACTTAAATGAAATGTTAAATTTTCAGTAAAATATTGAAAAGAAATATATTATTTTGTATTTTTGTAAAATCAATCTTGACCTGACAACAAATATTAATATTATGAAGAACAAACTTGACAAAATAGATTTGCAGATTCTTAAAATTTTGCAAAAGAATAGTAAAATCACAAATCTAGATTTATCCAAAAGCATTGGTCTATCGCCTGCACCAACATTGGAGAGAGTGAAGAAACTAGAAAAAACGGGAGTCATCAACAGTTATCACGCCAAATTGGACCAAGGGATATTGGGGCTCAATGTAAGAACTTTTGTTTTAATCAATTTACTTTGGAAAAAGCCAAATGCATTGGAAAATTTCATCGAAAAAATAAATAGAATAGATGAGGTTGTGGAAGCTTATATTATCACAGGTGACGCAGATTTGCTATTGAAAATTGTTGCAAAAGATATTCCTACTTATGAGCGATTAATGTTTAACACATTGTCACAAATTGATGAAGTAGCGCATATCAAGACTCTAATGACCCTTTCAAATGTGAAGGATAGTGACATCTTACCCTTTGACTATGACTAATATCAATTTGGTATAAAATCGTACAACAAATAAATTATTTATTTTTAGTTGTTGCTAATCAGCGTCTGTCTATAAAGTACTTGTTTTTGAAATTTCGATGATTTTATAGACAGACGCTAAAAATATACAATTTTTAAAAATAGTTGTGTTACATACTTCTGCGATACATACCACCGATTTCAAACAAAGCGTGGGTTATTTGCCCAAGTGAACAATATTTAGATGCTTCCATTAGTGGGGCAAATATATTTTCACCCGATATTGCTACTGATTGCAATTTCTGCAACTGTTCATTGATGTTCTCTTTCTTTGCCTTGTGCAGATTATGTAAGGAAGTAATTTGAGACATTTTTTCTTCTTCTGTTGACCTGATCACCTCTTCAGGTATTTCGACAGGCGAACCTTCTTTAGACAAGAACGTATTTACACCGATAATGGGCAATTCACCTGTATTTTTCAAGGTTTCGTAATACAAACTTTCCTCCTGTATCTTGCTTCTTTGATACCCTGTCTCCATAGCTCCCAGCACTCCTCCACGATCTGTAATATTATCAAATTCGGCCAAAACTGCCTCTTCTACCAAATCTGTCAACTCTTCTATAATAAAGGCCCCTTGAATAGGATTTTCATTTTTAGCCAATCCCAGTTCTTTGTTAATAGAAAGTTGTATTGCCAAAGCCCTGCGGACACTTTCTTCTGTTGGGGTAGTAATCGCTTCATCATATGCATTGGTATGCAAAGAATTGCAATTGTCATAAATAGCATAAAGTGCCTGTAGGGTCGTTCTGATATCATTGAACTCTATCTCCTGAGCATGAAGTGAACGCCCTGAGGTCTGTATATGATATTTAAGCTTTTGGGATCTTGGATTAGCCCCATATTTTTCCTTCATCGCTTTTGCCCAGATCCTCCTAGCTACTCTTCCTATTACCGAATACTCAGCGTCCATACCATTGGAAAAGAAAAATGACAAATTAGGAGCAAAATCATCAATATTCATTCCACGAGCCAAGTAATATTCTACGTAAGTAAATCCATTAGCTAGAGTAAGAGCCAATTGTGTGATTGGATTTGCCCCTGCCTCAGCAATATGATATCCTGAAATAGAGACGGAATAGAAATTCCTCACTCCATTGTCTATAAAGTACTGTTGGACATCCCCCATCATCTTAAGAGAAAAGTCGATAGAGTAAATGCATGTATTTTGGGCTTGATCTTCTTTCAGTATATCAGCCTGAACAGTACCTCTTACTGATTTCAAAGCAATCTCTTTTTGCTCTTTATAAACCTCAGGAGATAATACTTGATCCCCTGTCAGACCAAGAAGGAGCAGACCTAATCCATTATGTCCTTCCGGCAATGCTGTATTGTAATGCGGTCTATCCAATCCATTATCATCATATATTTCTTCAAGTTTCGCTTCTATCAGATCTTCCAATTTATTTTCTCTTATATATTTTTCACACTGTTGGTCAATAGCCGCATTCATAAAGAAAGCAGTCATTGTAGGAGCTGGCCCATTAATCGTCATAGAAACCGATGTCTTCGGATCACAAAGGTCAAAGCCTGAATACAATTTCTTAGCATCATCCAGACAACAAACATTTACTCCGGAATTTCCTATTTTACCATAGATATCCGGTCTTTTATCAGGGTCTTCTCCATACAAAGTTACTGAATCGAAAGCTGTAGAAAGCCTTTTTGCCGGCATCCCTCTTGAGACATAATGGAATCTTCTATTGGTTCTCTCGGGAGTACCTTCTCCTGCAAACATACGTGTTGGATCTTCTCCTGTCCTTTTAAAAGGAAATACCCCTGCTGTAAAAGGATATTCCCCTGGAAAATTTTCTTGTTTTGTCCATTTCAATATATCCCCCCAATCATTATATTTTGGAACTGCTATTTTGGGTACTCTACTATGTGATAAAGTTTCACTATAAGTCTTCACCTTTATTTCTCTATTTCTCACCTTATAAACAAATTCTTCATTGGAGTACTGTTTCTTCTTTTCTTCCCAGTTTAGCAGTATTTCTAAATTTTCAGGATACAATTTTTTAATCTCAATATTGTATCGCCTTTGCAAATCATTTTTCAATACTTTTTCATCAATCAGATTCAAAGCTTTAGATAATGCATAAATATTGGATGCTATACCAGCTTGTTGTACTGCTTTTTTATCGTAAAGCCTATTATTTTCTGCAATCTCAGACAGGTATCTGACTCTTTGAGGAGGAATAATCACAGAACTATCCGCTTCACTAAAGAGGTTGATATTGGAAACTAAATCAACATCATCTTTTTTATTTACCAATTTTATCAAATTTTGGTACAATACAGTTGTTCCGGTATCATTAAATTGAGATGCGATTGTACCATAGATAGGTAAATCTTCATCATCACCTTCCCAAATATTATGATTTCTGCGATATTGCTTTCTTACATATTTGAGAGCATCAAGAGCCCCTCTTTTATCAAATTTATTAATAGCAACGATATCGGCAAAATCAAGCATATCAATTTTCTCCAGTTGTGTAGGTGCACCGTACTCAGGTGTCATCACATACATAGTTAGGTCAGCGTAATCCACTATCTCACTATCTGCTTGGCCGATACCGGAAGATTCAAGTATAATCAAGTCAAATCCAGCATATTTCAACACATTAGTTGCTTCTTTGATATATTTTGACAATGAAATATTTGATCCACGTGTAGCCATTGAACGCATATATACACGTTTGGAACGCAAAAAATTCATTCTTATCCTATCTCCTAATAGTGCACCCCCACTCTTTTTTCTAGATGGATCAACCGAAATAATTCCGATTTTTTTTTCTGGAAAATCTATCAAAAACCTTCTTAATATTTCATCAACAAGTGAAGATTTTCCGGCGCCTCCTGTACCGGTAATTCCGATAATTGGCGTGCTACATTTTCTGCATTTACCATCCAAATCTTGAATTATATCAACATATTTATCTGCATAATTCTCAATTGAAGATATAAATGATGATATCACATGACTCTCTCCTTTCTCTAAGTCTTCAAGAGAAAACTCTAATATATCCCCAACAGAAAAATCACTTTTTCGGACTAGATCATTGATCATCCCTTGGAGTCCAAGGTTACGTCCATCGTCAGGGGAATATATTTTATCAATTCCATAACTTTCCAATTCACTAATTTCATCCGGCAATATTGTACCTCCACCACCACCAAAAATTTTTATATTATCACCACCATTTTCTTTTAACAAATCATAAATATACTTAAAAAACTCAATATGCCCTCCCTGATAAGATGTAATTGCGATGCTCTGTACATTTTCTTCAATTGCCGCTTTGACTATTTCTCGGGCAGTTCGATTATGTCCAAGATGTATTACTTCCACACCTGTACGTTGTATTATTCGTCTCATTATATTTATCGCTGCATCATGTCCGTCAAAAAGAGAAGCAGCAGTCAATGTACGTACCTTATTTACAGGTTGGTATGGTTTTGCTAATTGCATAATATATTATTTATTATTTAAATCGAAGCACTAAGATACACAAGTTTATTTGAATCTAATAGCCTTAACGGGGTCAATTTTTGAAATTAAAAAACTAGGAATAATTAGACTGAGCACAGTTATCATTAAAGTCCCAATGTTAATAAGCAATAATGCCCCAAAATCAAAATAAATGGGAGCTTCTGATAGATAATAGCTACTTTCATCCAGTTTTATAAACCCAAAATATTTTTGGAGAAAACAAAAGCCTAATCCCAGCACATTGCCAACTATCAAACCAAATAATACAATATAAGCACCGTGATACAAAAATATCCGTCTTATGCTCCAAGACTTCATACCCATTGACTTTAAGATTCCAATCATATTAGTTTTTTCGAGTATTAAAATTAATAATGCAGTCATCATATTAATTATTGACACTATCAGCATTAATATCAATATTACTCTTTCATTCACATTTTGTAATGCTAGCCATTCAAAAATCATAGGATTTTTTTGTCTAATGGTAATTGCCTGTACATCTGCCGGCAATAACTCAACATGTATATACTCACTTAATACATCCATATCATTAATATCATCTACGAATAATTCAACACCACCAACATCCTTTCCTCCCCAACCAAGAATATCCCTTAAAAGATTGATATCCACCAATGCAAGCTTTTTGTCATACTCTGCAAGCCCGGTATTGTATATACCTGCAACTTTTAATGCTTTTTTCCTCTGGTCGTTTTTCTTAAAAAAATTACCTATTACCTTATCTCCAACATCCAGATTAAGCCTATCTGCAGTCAATTTGGATATAACTATTTTCTTCAATGCCGAAGGATTGCCAAAATCAGGAAACACTCCTTCCACAAGGTATTTTTTCATTCTCTCAAAGTCAAAATCACTCCCAACTCCCTTCAACCCAATACCTTCATATTCTGTTTTTGATTTTATTATTGCCGGATACAATATATACTTTTGGATGTGTCTGATGCCTTCATGAGTTTTTTGTTCTTGCCCTTCTTCATCGATATATACAACTTCGTTTATATTTCTAATTTCATCAAGATATTCATCGTAGTTTTTTAAGGGGGAAAGACTTAATTCATCGCTTGATTCATAACTAAGGATGTCAATATGCCCGTAAAAACCAAAAACCTTTTCAGATATTTCAGTTTGAAATCCTTTTATCATAAAAACCGAGATAATAATCACGGCGACGCTAAGCCCAACAGCTGCAATAGCGATTTTAATAATAGTTGATGATATACTATTTTTTTCTCCAAATGCTAATTTCCTTGCTACAAACAATGATAAATTCATATAAAAAACGAAGATACATTAAAATAAATCAATATTAAAAAATCTGAAGATAAAACAATATTAAAGCCCTGCTTCTGTTATATTGAAGTGAATAAAAACTCAATCATGAAGTATAAATTTATTTTTTTTCTCTCAGTTATTTTTACCGCTATATCCTCAGTAACAACTGCCCAAAGTCATTTATTATTTGGAGAATGGAAATCTTATCTTTCCTATAAATCAAGTGCTAAATTATCAGAGACAAATAATAAGGTATTTTGTTCCAACAAAACATCTCTATTTTCTATTGATAAAGATGATTTTACAGTTGATTTTTTTGACAAGATAAATGCACTAAATGATGTTGAAATATTGGATCATAAATATGACCCATACAACAACCAACTGATAATAGTTTACAAAAACGGAAACATTGACATATTGACAGATGAGGACTCTTATCAAATACCGGATATAAAAAACAATCTAAATCTATTAGGTCAAAAAGAGGTAAATGATATTTATATCTCTGACGACACCTATGCTTACCTGTCGTTTGATTTTGGTGTTACTGAATTAAATTTAAAAACATATGATTTTGGATTCACCTGTTTTACCCCTTATACCGTTACAGGAATAGCACAAAAAGGACAGACATTGTATATGGGAACTGATGCGGGTGTTTATTCTATTGACAAAGAATCGGACAATAATCCCGCCGATTTTTTACAATGGAAAGAATTATATGATTTTGAATGTACTTCTATACTAAAGTTTGATAGCTCAATATATGTATTAAATAAAGAAAATTTATTTAAAATGGATGAACATGGTGTTGATACCATTTACACAAACAATGAAAATAATTACAATAGTTTGTTTGCCAATTCATTTGAAGACTACATTGTGATTGCAAAATACAATAAAGATTCTTATCGTACCAAAATAGTATTTATTGACAAAAATTACAAAATAAAAGAAATAAACAGTTGCGCTTCAATAATTCAAGATGTATTAATAGATCAGAATAATAGAATTTGGTATACAGATTTATGGCATAATGTAAAATGGACAGATGGAATTGAAGGTGCTTGTTCTGAGATAATAATTGATTCGCCCTTTACTGATGAAAACTGGGATATCGAAACTAAAGGAGATAAGATCTATATTTCCTCAGGAGGAGCTAAAAAAAGTGATTTTAGCTTTGGAGATGTTGAAACAAGTGCCGGTTTTTATATTCTTGAAGCAGGAAGTTGGTATAACTACAATCAAGACTCCAACGATTCTATCAGAGCCTATGGAATGAAAAACTTTTTGACAATAGAACCATCTCAAATTGATGACAGAGTTTTTGTAGGCACCAATCACAGCGGTATTTTAGAACTTAATACAAGCGATGAAACCACAAAAATATACAACAAAGAGAATACAAATTTCAAACTGGACGGAGCTCAAGGCAATTATAGTAGAGAGAGGGTTATTGACATGCAATTTGATAGTGACAATAATCTCTGGGTAAGCAATTTTCTAGCTTTAAAACCTTTAGTTGTATACACTAAAGACAGAAAATGGTATAATTTTAAATTAATTAATAATGCGACAAATGTAGGAGAAATGGAAATTGATGCAAATGATAATATTTGGGTAAAAATAGTAAATAGCGGTGTAATTGTCTACAACTACAACGGTACAATCAACGATCCTACTGATGATACACAAGTTCATTTGACCAAATCAAACACCAATATGCCTTCGAACAATGTAAACTACATCAAATCGGATTTGGATGGAAATGTTTGGGTAGGAACAGATGCCGGACCGATAGTTTTTGAATGTGCATCCAGTGTATTTGACGGAGATTGCACAGGATCTATTAAGATAACAACATTAGAAGGAATTCCAGCACTTGTATTAGACAAAGTTAATATTACTGCCATAGAAGTAGACGGAGCAAACAGAAAATGGATGGGTAGCTCAAGCGGACTATACATTTTGTCAGCTTCAGGAGATGAAGAGTTAATGCACTTCACGGTAAATAATAGCCCTTTATTTGACAACAACATTACTGATTTGGCATTCAATAACGCAACCGGTGAGATGGTTATTGGAACGGCAAAAGGTGTTTTGAGTTATAAAACAGAGACTTTGGCAGGTAAAATAAAAAATAGTCGTTACGCTTATGCGTTTCCCAATCCTGTCTCTCCAGGCTACGAAGGCTCTATTGCTTTTAAAGGTCTTGCAAGAGATGCAAACGTAAAAATAATTGATGTAAACGGTAAAATTGTGTATGAGACCAAATCATTAGGAGGACAAGCGATATGGAGTGGGCAAGATCTACATGGGAATAGAGTTGGCTCAGGAGTTTATACTGCACTAAGCACCGGAACTAATAATTTTGATCAACCGGAAGCAATCGCTATAAAAGTCTTTTTTATAAATTAAAAGGCTATCTCTGCTTTGTATGTATTTATGTCGGCAGATTTCAATTCAAACCCCCTCTTTTTGAACATTTGTATCATTGTTTCATTGTCTTTAAGCACGACGGCATGTATGGATTTCATCCCTTTTTTCTTGGTAATATCCATTATCAAATCCATCAATTTAGTACCTAACCCCAATCCTTGCCATGGATCTGCAACTACAATTGCAAATTCAGCTGATTCATCACTTCTGTCATTAACTATTCTTACTACACCTATCATTTTTTTCTTTCCCTCTACTTCTATTTCTGCCATCAAAGCCATTTCCCTTTCATAATCTATCTGCGTATATCTTACCAACATTTCGTGAGTGATATCCTTGATATAACCAAAAAATCTAAAATACTGAGTCTGTTTTGAAAGATTGGAAAACATTTCTTTTTCCAAAGGTTCATCTTCAGGTCTAATAGGTCGAATGGTGACATCCAGATCTCCTTTCAACTTTATATTATAAATATATTGCGCAGGATAAGGGGATATTACTAAGTGTGAATACGGTTCCGTCGATCTAGCACCTGAAATAAAATCATGATCCAAGATTACCCTTACATCCAAAACAAGTCCGGAATCTTCATCAATAGCAAAAGGATTGATATCAATTTCTTTGATTTCGGGAAAATCCATTACAAGATAAGCGAACTTATACAATAAAAACTGTATAGATCTTGTATCAACACCATCCATACCTCGATACCCTTTAAGCAATTGATATATTTTTGTCCTTTCTATCATCCTTAATGCCAAAGCCATGTTTAATGGTGGTAACCCGACATCCAAGTCCCTGAATAATTCTACTACAACTCCACCCATTCCAAACAAGATAATAGGTCCGAAGACAGGATCTTTCTTTGCACCAATTATCAATTCATACTTCTTTTTTACCATCTTTTCAACCAACACACCATCTATAATAGCATCCGGATATTTTAATTTTACGGAATCGATTATTTGCAGATAGGATTTGACGGCTTCGTCTTTAGAATTTATATTAAGGATAACTCCATTCACTTCTGATTTGTGTATGACATCAGGAGAACTTATTTTCAACACTACGGGAAACCCTATTTCTTCAGCAACTTCACCTGCATTACCGGAATCTTTTACCAAAAGGTTTCTGACTACCGGTATATGATAATTCTGAAGTAATTTTGTCGCTTCCGACTCATTCAAAACATACCGATTTTCTTCTAGCGCGGAGGTTACAAGCCTTCTGTTTTCAGCCGTCCTAGGCACAAATTGAGAGGGTATTTCATATGGTGTCTCTTGGAGCAAATTGAGCAGTTTGGAATATTTGACCATATCTACAAATGTCAATACAGCTTTTTCAGGCGTTAAAAAAGTCGGTATACCTTCTTTTTCCAATAAGTCCTTAGCTTCTTTTACATCTTGACTTCCCATCCAACTGGAAAGAACAGCCTTATTATACTTTTTTGAAACTTCAATGATTCCTCGTGCGATTTCAACAGGATCTGTATGAGATTGAGCCGTTAATATAACCAATATTGAATCTACATTATCATCTTTCAAACAAACATCGGCAGCAATTTTATAATCTAATGATGTTGCATCTCCAAACAAATTAATGGGTGTTGTACAATTTATTCTTTTTTTTAATAACTCATTTATTTCTTTGCAACTTTCATCTGAAAAACAAGCTACATGTCCTTTCAATCTTTTCAACAAATCTACTGCTAAAACAGCTGGCCCAAAAGAATTAGTTATTATTGCTAACCTATCAGATTTGGGTCTAGGTTGTTTTGATAAAGCAAGTGCACCATTAAAAAGCCTGTCGGTTGTATCTACAGAGACAACTCCAGCTCTTCTAAAAGCTGCTTCATAAGCAAATTTACTTCCCATTATAGTTCCGGAGTGAGATAGCTCAATTTTTACTTTGTGCGAACTATTATCCGCTTTTAGAACAAGTATCGGTTTATTTCTTGAAAAAGCTCTAGCTGCACTGATAAATTTCCTTGCATTACTCAATGATTCCATATAGATAATTATGCTGGAAGTACGAGAATCAGTATCTAAATAGTCAATAATATCCCCAAAACCAACATCCACCTTAGAGCCTATTGAGATAAAATGACTAAAACCTACCTTCTCATCAATTGACCAATCCAAAATGGCTGTTGCTAAACCTACACTTTGAGATATAAACGCGATATTTCCTTCAAACGCCATTTTATTAGTCACACTAACGTTCAACTTTAATGATGGTTTTATAAACCCAAGACTATTTGGTCCGATTATTCTAATATTATATTTTTCTCCTAAAGTCTTTAATTTCCTAACTATTCTTTTACCTTTTGAGTTTCCCTTATCTATAGATGTAAGGATAACGATACCTCCTACACCATATTCACCACACTGCCTCAATATATCAGGAATCGTCCCGGACGGAGTCGCAATTACAGCCAAGTCAATCTTATCTTTAGTATCTTTTATGGATTTATAGGCTTTTATTCCAAATACACTTTTGCGCTTGAGGTTCACAGGGTAGATGACACCCTCAAATCCGGCTCCTATTATACTATTCATGACGGTATATCCAATGCTTTCTTTTCTGTTTGAAGCACCAAAAATGGCTATAGTCGCAGGATTAAATATTTTTTCCATTTATATTTCAATAGCGGTTACAAACGATAGTAGCGTAAAAAAGACGATAACAAAGGTAACCAAAACATTAACTAAATATTAATTCATTTATAAATTCTTTGTAGTCTACTGCAGCGCTTTCTATTACTTTGAAAGCTGTTTTCTTGTCATATATATCTGTTATTTCACAATTTCCTTCAACATGTCCAGGCATATCTTTATATGTAAGAAAATAATGCCTTAACCTTTCAATTACAGCATGCGGTATGTCATCAAGGTCATTGTAATCACCATAAACAGCATCATCTTTCAAAACAGCGATAATCTTATCGTCCGCTTCATTGCCATCAATCATACGAAATCCACCAATAGGCCTAGCTTGCAAAAGGATGTCTCCATGAGTTATTTCTTTCTCAGTCAGTATACAGATATCAAGGGGATCTCCGTCACCTATTATTTCGGATCGATTCAATGAATCTTGGCTAATCTTTGCTAATGATGTACCGCAGTATGTCTTAGGAATAAAACCATACAACGCAGGTAAAATGCTTGAAAATTTCTGAGGCCTGTCTATCGTCAAATAACCTGTTTCTTTATCAACTTCATATTTTACAGTATCTGTAGGCACCATTTCTATAAAAACTGTAATTATCTCAGGTGATTGTTTCCCTATTTCTACTCCATGCCAAGGATGTGATTTATATCTAAGTCCTAATAATTTTCCAATCGGATCTTGTGCTTTTTTCATGTTTTAATTTTAATAAAATTCAACAAATTTTACAAATAATTTTTACTTCCCACAAAGATAACACTTTTTTTGTGCTTTAGTATAAAAAAGTAAATCCTACTGGTATCATAAACATAAAGTTTATATTCATATTTAATGTATACAAGAAAACATTCCAAAATTGAATTTAATATTACTTTTGTAGCTATGAAATTTTTAATTTCCAGTACAAAACATTTAGCTCTATTAAGCATATCAATCAAAAATGAAGGATTACCAATCTCCTGACCTCTAAACGAAAAACTCCCCTTCTAACAGGGCAAAGGGTTAGGATCTCTAAATCAAATGGAAGAAAAATATTAGCGCCCCCCTACAAAGCAGGTGAAGCAATATCCTTTATCATATTCCTTAGCGCTACAATTTGTACACGTTTTCTCCTCCTTCTTTTATCATATTTCTCAAATCAACAATCAATTTCGAATATTTTTTAATAAATTCAGTATCAAACTCCCTGTGATTGGTAGTCAATACTACCACGTCTGCGTTTTTCAAATTTTCTTCAGTCAAATCTATTGATTGAAATCCTCTTCCTTCATTAGTTTTTACTAAAGGAATATAAGGATCATGATAAAATACATCACCTCCCTTATGTGCTGTAATATCCATTATTTCCAATGCAGGTGATTCTCTAGGATCATCAATATTGGGTTTATAGGCAACACCAAGAAACATAATTTTGCTTCCATTTACAGGCTTTTTATGTCTATTCAGGGCAGTTGCTACTTTTATATACATATAATGAGGCATACGCATATCTATGTGACCTGCTGCATGAATCATACTAAGATCAAAATCATATTTTTTAGCTATATGTTCCAAATAAAAAGGGTCAAGAGGAATACAATGACCTCCAATTCCAGGACCAGGATAAAAAGCCTGAAAGCCAAAAGGTTTGGTTTTAGCTGCTTCTATTACCTCCCATATGTTAATATCCATTTTACCTGATAATAGAGCAAGCTCATTGATCAAACTAATATTGACTAAACGATATGTATTTTCCAATATTTTTACCATTTCTGCTATTCTGGGAGAACTCACCTTATGTATGTTATCAATAGCTTTTTTATAAATTGCTTCGCCTATTTCTAGCCCATCTGTTGTCATTGCCCCCATCACCTTAGGCGTATTTCTGGTATGGAAATTTTTATTACCGGGATCTACTCTTTCCGGAGAATATGCAAGCCAAAAATCTTCCCCATGTTTCAATCCACTTTCTTTTTCTATTATCGGCAACATAAAATCCTCTGTTGTCGTCGGATAGGTAGTACTTTCCAAACTAACAAAAGTATTTGTACTCATATTTTTCCCGATTTCTGTACAGGCACTTTCAATATATGACATATCTGGTTTCCTGAATTTATCCAAAGGCGTCGGTACACATATAATCAGAGCATCACATTCTTTCATCTTCGAAAAGTCTGTCGTCGCCCCAAGTTTCACCTTATCAACGACATCACGCAATACTGCATCACGTATATCTCCAATATAATTATCTCCGTTATTAATCATATCAACTTTATCTTGACTTTTATCAAAGCCAATTACTTTAACTCCTGCTTCTGCAAAGTTAACAGCCAAGGGTAGACCAACATACCCGAGCCCAATAATCCCAATAACCTCTTGATTATTCATAATCTTTTCTAAAAGCTGTTTTTTACTATTCATCTATCCTATTTTATTTTATTAAAAACTATATTCAATCCATAATTCTATACCAACACTACTTTTCACCAAAAAACAATCCTCATCCCTTCTTAACTATCGTCCCCATCGCACCATCACATCCATCGTCCCCATCGTACCCATCGTAACCCTCGTCCCATCGCCCACATCATAACCCTCGTACCATCGTACCATCGTAACCCTCGTCCCATCGTAACCCTCGTCCCATCGTACCATCGTAACCCTC
>JALSPK010000058.1 GCA_026986005.1 Saprospiraceae bacterium | reverse complement strand
ACATCATTAATTCCTAAAATTGCGTCACATTCTGCTTGGGTTTCAACAAAATGTGAATTGGCATCAATATTTGTCCAATTTTGAGAACTGTAATTTGCATCATCTACAAATATACAGGTCAGATTTGAGTTGTTTTGCGCATTAAAATTATTAATATCTGTATTATGCCCATTTTTTATATTTAGATTATCTAATAAATTATTACTAACATCAATGTTTAACAAAGATGTATTACCGGATAAATCAAGATGCTGTATTTGATTATTCGTAGCATTAATACTAATCAACTGTTGATTATTTGTAATATTTAAATTTGTAATATTATTATCTTGAATATTAAGACTTGTCAAATTTTGTTGATTAAATAAATCAATTCCGTCCAAATGGTTATTTGCAACTTGTAATTCTTGTAATAAATTTAATCTGGAAATATTCAAATTTGTTAAAGAATTATTGTTCAAATTTAGTATTTGAAGATTTGAAAAATCATTTATACCTGTTAAATCAAAAATATTCTTGTTAGAAACATCTAAGTTGGAAACGTTCATCACTTTATTCCTTGACACAAAATGGTCATTATAAATACCGTTACCTAAGCTATTAGCATCTCCCATTGATACACTATTTCCATTGGCATCGTGTGTTTCCAAATAATTTTCAAAGTTATAACCTGGCGTATAAGTATAATTATTACAATCATCATCCGTTTCTACAAAATATGAAGTAGAATCAATATTATTATTCCAATGTGTCCAACTCCAAGAAGCATCATCAACAAAAATACATGTTAAATTTGGATTATTAACTGCTGAAAAAATATCAATTTCAAGATTATTGCCATTCCTTACATCCAATGTGTGTAAATTATTATTTGATAAATCCAATTTATACGTTAAATCAATATCGTTAATATCAAAACTTTCTATATTACAGTTCGAAAGTGAAATCATAAACATTGAGTATGGGTAAGTGTATTGTGGCATCGTTACGCTTGTTAAGTTATTATTATCATCTCCTCTTAGGTCATATATTTTATAATTGTTAGTCAAATCAATTTCTGTTAAATTATTTCCATCCACCCATAATGTTTTTAATTTAGGAAAAGTACTAAAATCAATATTATTGCTTATGTGGTTATGTGACAATTTTAATTCTTCAAGATTAATACAATGTTCTATGCCTGAAATATCTGAAATATTTTTATATCTTAGATCTAATGTTTGAATATTTGATAATGTACAAGCTGATATTTGATGGTCAAGCGTATTGTCATATCCTAAATCTATTAAAGCTTGTTCAAAATTTACATCCGGAATATTAACCATTTCATTGGAACAAGTAAAAACAGCAGTTATTTTTTTGTGCGAATCCATTGTTACTTGGACTGGATTTGTTGTACCCGTAATATCTCCTTCCCAGTGATCAAATTGCCATCCAAAATCAGGAGTTGCTGTAACATTAACTACCTCATTTAACTGATATGTTCCTCCATATTCAGGATCTAAAGTTCCATAACCCGAAACAAAAGTGCTTAAGACTTTACCTCTAAGTACGTGGCTTTTCCACATAGCTCTACCATAAGTACCCACTTTTATATTGCTATTTACTGGATTATTATCATAATAAAAACCTATGTCAGTAATTGGTGAGTGTGTTAATCCACTCATATAAGGCATCCAATTACCATTGTCAATATTAACAAAAACACCACCTGCAATTGTGCCCAAATATAATTCTTCATTTGAAGTGTTTTGTTTATTAATAGCTAATTTTGTTCCTGGAACATTTGGTAAATTACGTGTCATATTTTCCCATGTTTGTCCGCCGTCAATAGACCTGAATACTCCAACGCCTGTATGTTCAAAATCAGAATGATATGAATGCGGACACAAGACCCAAACAGTGTTTGGATCATCTGGCTTTACAAGAACATCCCAAAAATCTGGGTATTGCAATGGGAAAGAACCTGTTAAATCTGTCCATGTAATTCCCCCATCAGTTGATTTTTTTAAATAATCATCTCCACAAGCGTATAAAATATTATGATTCGCCGAACAAACTGACAAAGATTTATACCTATCATTATTTAGTACACTAAAAGTACTACCACCATCAGTTGTCTTTATCAACATATTATTACCAAGTACATAAAAAATATCAGAATTAACCGGATCTAATTCCAGTGGATTTAGCCACTGTCCTCCGAATGTAGCAGGAAAATTAGGTCGTAAATCTATTCTTGTATGCCACCTATCTGTTGTTCTATAAAACGGATGTGCACCTTGTGTGCTCGCATACTGTATATTTTCATTATTTGGGTCTATTGCACAATCCATGCCGTCATTTCCTGAAACTTTTTTCCAACTATTTGTACTAGACGAATGATAATATGTGCCGTTATCTTGACACCCAAAAATAAACTCGTTATCATCTGTTTCAGATACACCAACACGATATATCTGTGTAATGGGTAAAGATTGAGATAGATTTGTAGTTGTACCATTAGTGTCCATTTTAAATATTCCACCATCATTTGCTTCATAAAAAATACCATTTAATGGATTAATAGCAAAAAAATGTTTATCTACATGAGCATTAGTTCCACAATTCCAATTCAAACCACCATCTGTTGTATGAAAAGTGGTATAAGCACCAACATAAACTTCATTAAAATTATTTGGGTTTACAGCAATAGCTCCATAACCCGATGCCCCGGTAGATTGTCCCGAACAAGTTTGATACAATTCAGGAGTGTTAATTTCAGTCAATGTGTTGCCTGCATCAGTTGATTTATAAAATGTTGTATTGCCGTTATTCCATACGTATCCTGTTACCAGATAAAAACTATCAGGTTCATTAGGAGATATAGCAAAATGATGGGTGGGATAAACAGAATTAGAGGTTGGACCTGGCACTGGTCCGCTCCAAGTTAAACCACCATCGGTTGTTTTAATGAAATGCCATTGATGATCATAATCATAATAATAATCATATTGAATATTTGAATTCGTTGGGTGAAAAGCGGAACCAATATGATGGTTTACTTTAAACCAAGAATCTCCTCCATCCACAGATTTCCACCAGCCCGAATAATGAAGTGACGAAGAAAAACCATATAATAATTTTACATACAAAATATTTGAATCATTAACATCTACGTGAAATGATGCAGAACTCAATATCATGGCTGGAAATGGAGTTACAGGATAAGTTTGTCCAATACTTAATTTTTGCCAGGTTTGACCATCATCTGTCGATTTAAAAATAGCTCTACCATATTGTTCAATAACACCGTTCCAAACACTATTATTGGTAGAATCTCCTACTAATATATAGATTGTATGAGTAGTTTCATAATCATTAGGTATTATTATTTTTAGTACCGCTTCATAATCAATATCATCGGTTAACGGAAAATATGTTTGTCCACCATCGGTAGTTTTCCATAGTCCACCGGAGGAAGAACCTACCCAAAAAATATCCGGATTTGAAGGATGAAAAGCAATTGTCTGTGCTCGTCCCAAACCTTGATTTAAATTCCAGTTCGTAAAATTGTCTAGGGGTATTTGTGTCCAATTAGCCATATCTTGACTAAACAATTGAGAATTTGCTCTTTTATACTCATTTAATACGTCAACAGCCCTTTTCTTTGGAAATTCACCTGTAAAAGAGTTCACCCGTTGTTTCCAATACCATTCCCAACGTTTAAACTGTTTATATCCCGGCACTGTTTTTGTCTCGCCATTTAATTTATAATAACCATCAGTGGCATTAAAAACTTTTTCATATTCCTTAAAAGCTTTTTGGTAATCAAATAATGTCAATTCTTGTTTTGTTTTGTTGCGTGGCAAATATTTTTTCCACTCTTGTGCATTGATTGTTAATGCAATAAACAGAGTTATCAAGGATAACAAAATATTTTTTT
>JALSPK010000057.1 GCA_026986005.1 Saprospiraceae bacterium | reverse complement strand
CGTAAAACATAACGACGATTGATACTGAAAAAGCCAAAAGAGATAATTTGTTCTTCAAAATTAGCCTGTTGATTTTATATTAACTTTAAAATAAACTCAAATATAGATATTAAATTTTATATAGAGTAAAACAATAAAGTATTATTAATTAATTATATTTGACCTTTCATAAAAAAAAAGAGGCATGTATGGGGTATACTTATTGTAGAAATAATAGGATTTTTGGATTAATATTTTTGCGATTATTTGATAAATAAATAGTTTTTAATGTTATGAGATTTATAAATAAATCAGTATTTATACTTGTTTTCTTGCTTGTTTTATCAATGATTCTTTACAAATTGATTTTTGTGCCTATCACACATGATGAAGTATCGACTGTTTTGAATTATATGGATTTTAGTTATTGGGAAATAATAATGTATCCTGACTTTGTGCCTAATAATCATATATTGAATACAATTTTCACTAAGTTATTTTATCAGATATTTGGCATGGATGTTTGGGCGGTTAGATTACAGAGCCTTATAGCTTATTTTATTTATTCTTATGCTGTGTACAGGGTTTTAAAAACTTTTTTTTCAAAAGGCAGCATCTTTGTAATTTCAGGTATTGCATTGTTTTTTACTAATCCTTACCTGCTTGATTTTTTTGGTTTGTGTAGGGGTTATGGTTTAGCAGCTGCTTTAGTGACATTGTCCTCTTCTTATATGATTACAGGATTTATAAAAAATAAAGACTCAAGTATATGGAAAGCAGTAATTTTTGCTGTTTTGGCAAGCTATGCTAATTTTACTGTATTAGTGTATTGGGGGGCAATTACTTCAATTGCCGGTGTATATTTTTTGTTAAAGTATAAGGACGCAAAGAGTATTTTACTAAAGCGAATTCTTATTTTAGCTATTATATCCATATTATATCTACTTTTGATTTTTGTGCCGATAAAAAAAATTACTTCAGGGGATCAATTTCGATTTTGGTCTTCAAATGGGTTTTTTAAAGAAACGATTCTTACTTCTATTGACAATTGGAGATATGGCGACAGTTTATTAGAGGGAGTAGATTCATCCTTTATTGGTTATTTTACAATCTTTTTATTTGTATTGGGGATTGTATATATATCTATGCTTATCGTTTTAAAAAAGGGGCTAAAAGAAATTTTTCAAAATAAGATCGTAGTTTCATTTATGATTTTTGTTGCGACTATTTTTATTAGTCAGGTTCAGATATTATTATTGCGCACGCCTGATTTGGACGGGCGAATTGCGCTGTTTTTATACCCAATATTTATTATCTTTTTAGTAAGTATGATCGCTAAATTGGAAGTGATTAAGTATAAAATACCAAAATATGTGATTGCTATTATTATTCCTGCATTTTTATTTTTTCATTTGGCAAATACTTACAATCCTAAAAGTGTAAGAGAATGGTGGTATGATGAAAATACATTGGAGATAATTGATTATTTAAAAGCATCAAATCCCGGTAAAGAAGTGACTTTGAAAACCTATTGGATTTTTTTTAACTCTTTTGATTTTTATGACAGAACAGGTCGGATTCAAGGGGTAAAGCTGTTGCCTAATAGTGATATAGATCCCAATTCTGATGCAGATTATTATTATGTTGAAGAAGGTCAGATCAAACAATTAGAGGCAAGATACAAAAGAATGAAGAAAATATCATGGGGTAGGTGGCTGTTGAAACGAAAAGGCTTAGATACTACCAAATCGGAAATAAATCGAGATTAATATCAGAATAATTGCCCCATTGTGAATTAAGGTGACCCCAAAATCAATTATTTACCTTATTTTCATACAATTATTAAATCTTTTGTTTGTATGGGGTCAGTTGTTCTGAAATTAGGACTTGAAAGCATGCGCTAGCGTGACTTCAAAGCCGGCTTTGAATAATATTTTTAAATTGGGAATTATTTAGATTTATATAATTTTGAAGATATCAAACCTAGTTTTGATATTAAATGTACTAGTGACACTCTCAACACTCCCAATCCATACTTTGCACTTCTCTCGAAATTAATCGAAGAGGCTTCTTCAAAATACTTTGTAGGCGTCGTGACTTCTGCTATTTCATATCCTTTGTATACAATTTGTGATAACATCTCATTGTCAAAAACGAAATCGTCAGAGTTGTTTTCAAAATTAATCGCCTCTAATACTTCCCGGCTAAAGGCTCTATAGCCGGTATGAAATTCGGATAATTTACTGCCTATGAGCAAATTTTGGGTAAAGGTCAAAAATCTATTTGCTATATATTTATACATTGGCATTCCTCCCTTCAAAGCACCTTTGCCCAGTATCCTTGAACCCAATACTACATGGTATAAATTATCGCCAATGATATTGCACATCGCAGGAATGAGTTTAGGCGTATACTGATAATCCGGATGCAGCATTATTACTATATCAGCTCCTTCATTTAGTGCTCGTCTGTACAATGACTTTTGATTTGCGCCATACCCTTTGTTTTCCTCATGAACAATTATATGATTGATACCGAGATTTTCAGCGACTTCCACTGTATTGTCTCTGCTGGCATCATCACAAAGAATAACTTCATCAACAAGTGGAAATGGAATTTCCTGGAAGGTTTTTTCCACCGTTTTTGATGCATTGTATGCCGGCATTACGACGATTACTTTCTTGGAATTGTACATTTATTATAGTCTTATAAAAAATAAAAGCGTAAAAGTAATAATAATTAGCAAGACCTGAGTAATACACGCTGTTTTTCTGTATTGTATAATTTGGTATATGTAAAATCTCCGTTTTGTTATGATATCATTTATATAATCCTTTTTATTGTATTTTCTTTAGTAAGAATCTTGTGTTTTATCACGCCTATAATATGAAGAGCTAAGGTAAGCATCATGATTGTCGCTAGGATTTCATGGCTTTCTAAAGGTAGAGATTCTTCGTGAGGTTTTATCAAATTTATATTCCCTGTCAAAAGGGCATCACCATAACCTGTGGTAATCATCGTTATAATTCCTGTAAGAGGGATTAGAAATAGTAAAATGTAGAAAATATTGTGAATCCAAACAATCAACTTATCATTAAATACTGATCCTGTTTTTAAATCTTTCGGTCTTGGAGATTTGAAATATAGATAACTCCTGTAAATAGATAAGAAAAGGACAATAAAACCTAAAATTGCGTGAATTTTTAAAAATCCCAGTTTGTCAATCGGTTCTAATTCTTCTACATATTTTCCTAAAGGGAACGATACAATTATTAGGATGGTAGTCAACCAATGTATCCATATAGTAGGCTTGTTGTACTTTTGAGTTAAATCATTTTTTATCATTTTCTGAATTTTTATTGTAAAGATACTAAAATATTCTATAGTTGAATTTTTTTATTCTCATAATCATTCAACGGCGGGCAAGTGCAATATAAGTTTCGATCCCCATATGCATTGTCAATCCTAGTCACAAACGGCCAAAATTTATTCAATTCTTTAAGATATGCTATCGGATACACCGCTTGAGATCTTGAATAAGGAAAATTCCATTCATCAGATGTCGCCATTTCAGCAGTATGAGGAGAATTCTTGAGTAGGTTGTTGTCCTTGTCAACATTGCCCTCTACTACGTCTTCTATTTCATTTCTGATTTTGTACATAGCTTCAATAAATCTATCTATTTCTTCTTTGCTTTCACTTTCTGTAGGCTCTATCATAAATGTATCATGAACTGGAAAAGAAACAGTAGGAGCATGAAAGCCATAATCCATCAACCTTTTTGCCACATCTTCTGCTGTAATGCCATCAGACTTGAAGTTTCTTAAGTCTAAAATCATTTCATGAGCGACCATTCCCATTTTGTTTGTATAAACGATATCATAGGCTTTTGATAGCTGTACTTTTAAATAGTTTGCATTGAGAATTGCAGTTTCGGTTGCTTTTTTTAATCCTTCTGCACCCATCAATCTGATATATGCATGGGATATCATCAATATTCCTGCACTACCGTGAGGTGCTGAAGAAACAGCTTTTATTCCTTTTTCTGTTCTATCATAAGAATAGATATGGTTTGGCAAGAAAGGTGCTAGTTTTTTATTTGCCAGTACAGGACCTACACCGGGACCACCTCCACCATGTGGTATAGCAAAAGTTTTATGTAAATTTAAGTGACAAATATCGGCTCCAATCACACTTGGTTTTGTGAGTCCGATCTGTGCATTCATATTGGCTCCGTCCATATATACCATGCCTCCTTTGGCGTGTATTATATTGCACATTTCAACTATTTCCTTTTCGAATACTCCATGAGTGCTAGGGTATGTTACCATAAATGCGGATAACCTTTCGCTATATTTTTCAGCTTTTTCCCGTAAATCATCAATATCTATATTTCCTCTTTCATCGCTTTTTACTATGACTACATCCATGCCTGCCATTACTGCACTCGCAGGGTTTGTGCCGTGAGCAGAAGAAGGAACCAATGTAATATTTCTTTGAGAATCTCCATTATCTATATGGTATGCTCTGATTGTCATTAGACCTGTGAATTCACCTTGAGCACCTGAATTGGGCTGAAAGGTACAAGCGTCAAAACCTGTAATTTCATTGAGATAGCTTTTGAGTTCATCGATTAGGATTTGATAGCCTATGGTTTGGGCTTGAGGTGCAAATGGATGAATATTTGCAAATTCAGACCATGTTACGGGTAACATTTCTACTGCTGCATTTAGTTTCATAGTACAAGAGCCTAAAGATATCATCGAATGAACGAGAGACATATCTCTATTTTCGAGCCTTTTCATGTATCTCATCAATTCGGTCTCGGTTCTATATTTATTGAATATCTCATGAGATAGAAAATCATTTTGTCTTATTAGTTTTTTATCTAAAGTATCTTTGAGTTCAACCTTTGTATTGTTGAATTTTGGATTTTTGTTTTTTGCTTTAGCAAAAGCATCAACAATAATTGATAAGTCATCGTATTCACTTGTTTCATCAATACTAATCGTGACAGAGTTATTGTCGTAAAACAAATTTATCTTGTTTTCGATTAATTGTCTCTCAATTGCATGTTTTTCATTTGTGTTAATCTCAATTGTCAAGGTATCAAAATAGGATTTATTGACTCGGGTATATCCTAATTGACTAAGGTGCGTATCAAGATTGTTTGTTTTTTCAAATATTGAGTAGGCGACATTTTTTAATCCTTCCCTGCCGTGGTATATGGCGTAAAAACCGGCCATTATCGCTAAAAGAGCCTGAGCGGTACAGATGTTTGAGGTAGCTTTTTCTCTTTTTATATGTTGTTCTCTTGTTTGAAGAGCCATTCTATAGGCAGTCTTCCCGTTTTTGTCGACAGAAACACCGATAATTCTACCAGGAATTTTTCTTTTGAAATCTTCTTTTGCTGCTAAATAAGCTGCGTGAGGTCCTCCAAACCCCATCGGTATGCCAAATCTTTGTGTACTACCTATTGCGATATCAGCACCGAGGTCAGCCGGAGGAGTTAAGATTGCCAAACTTAAGATGTCAGCAATGAAAGTAACGAGTATTTTTTTTGAATTTGCTTTTTTTGCCAATGAGCTGTAATCGACTACATCTCCGATAGAATTTGGATATTGAACTATAATTCCAAAATAATCTTCAGTTGCTTCAAATGAGCTAAAATCACCATATACTATATCAATACCTCTTGCCTCTGCTCTGATTTCAAGAACCTGCTTAGTTTGATTGAATACAAATTGGTCTACAAATAGTTTTTTAGCAGGATTCTTTTTTCTTTTTTTATTGTGTGTATCATACATTAGCCACATAGCTTCTGCTGCTGCTGTTCCTTCATCCAATAGTGATGAATTGGCAATTGGTAATCCCGTCAAATCGGATATCATTGTCTGAAAATTAAGAAGGGCTTCTAGTCTTCCTTGGGAGATTTCTGCCTGGTAAGGAGTGTATTGAGTATACCATCCTGGGTTTTCAAGTATGTTTCGTTGAATGACAGGTGGTAAAATGGTGTCATAATACCCTTGGCCTATATATGATTTAAATACTTTGTTTTTTGAAGATAAACTTTTGATATATTTTAAATATTCATGTTCTTTCATTGGAATAGGTAAGTCGAGCTCTTCTTTTATTCTGATATTATCCGGTACTGTGTTGAACAAAAGTTTGTTGATATCTTCCATTCCTATTGTCTCAAGCATTGCTTTTTTGTCGGCATCCGATAAGCCTATATGTCTTTTTTCAAATTGTTTCATTTGTAATGATTGAATTCATAAATAGTGATAAAGAACGGGCAAATTTAATTATTTAAAGAACAATTAAAACTATAAAAAATATATTTTATTAAATTATTTAGACATTATGTCAATTGGGCTACTTTATGATCAAAAAACCCCCTCTACTTGATATGTAGAGAGGGCTTCTGAAGAAATTTCTATTTAAAGAAATTAATATAATTGTGAATTCATGGAATTATATTCACTTATTTTAAAACAACCATTTTCTTGGTTGCTGTATTTGTGTCTGTACTTACAGTATAATACAAAACTCCTGACACATTCAAATTGGTTTTATTGATATCTACGGTATTCATGCCTCGCTGTGCAAAACCGCTGGTTTTGAAAACAAGTCTACCGTTTAAATCAAATATATTCAATTCAAATGAACTTTCAACAGGATTGTTAAATCTGATAATTGTACTATTTGAAAATGGATTCGGAGTGTTTTGCAACAATACAAATTCATTGTTGTCACCTGATCTATAATCCAATTCAACATTGAATACTTCGTATGATGAATTGTAAGCCTCAGATTTGGTAATGTCAGAGTTGAAAGATATCACCTCTGTATTTCCTGTTTTATTCGCTTTAAAAATCAAAGTGAATAGAGGTTTTTTGTCATTAAGAGTGATTTCTTTTGTATCGTCCCAACTGATAGTTAAGTACCCTTTTTTCACTCTGTTTGTAGCGAAGTTATTATCATTGATTTCAAATAATCCCGATTCAATACTTTCAAATTCCAGTTTAGTAGCATCAAAAGATACAGTTGTTTGGAATCCTTGAATATCATTAGTCTCATTAGCAAATACGGGGATTTCTACTGTCTCATCAGAATTAAATCTCTTGCTATCTATGCTAAATGAGATTGTCTCATTTGACCTTCCTTCAACCTCGTCATTGACGATTGCATCACCACTAATATCTCCTACTTTGATTGCTATAAAATCAGCTACTTCTATATCTGACATGTTACTAATCTTAAATTCACTTGGGAAGCTTTCTGCCATTGCTTTGGCTTTGTTGGTGAATTTGAAATTCTTATCTATAAACCTCCAAGCCTTGTTGTTTTTAATCACATTTTGTGACCCTAATATTAGTTTTCTTAATACTAGTATATCTGAAGCGGTCAACTTTTTGTCTTTATTAGCATCAGCTGCAATTAGATCGTAAGGTGATTTTATTTTCTTAATACCTAATAAGTGTTTTTGTATAATTACCAAATCGAGAGTAGATAGACCGTTTAAATAATCGTTTTTAAAGTTTGGTTCAACAACATAAGATTGGTCTTCATTTACTCCTTCAAATGCATATTGACCTTCTGTATTTGTGGTTACGGAAGCAAGTTCACTACCCAAAAGTTTAATCGTTACTCCTTCAACTTTCTTGTCTGAACCGGTAGTAACAGACCCGGATACCGTGCCGTAGGTGATTGGATTGGTACAGAGATTAAAATTGTCTTGTACATCGCAGGTAGTCTCACAAAAATCTTGAGAAACGATAGATCCGTCCGGCAATACAGCTGTAACATATAGAAAGACTGGCTGTAATCCTAAATCGTTACAGAAGTATGTTACTGTTTTATCTGTGGTATCAGCACTAAATGAAAATATCAATCTGTATCCGCATGTATGTGATGAACCGTTATCGAACATGCTCGCCTCCATCATCGCAGCAGGTCCACCCGGCATATTGGTTAGGTCTACGTGATTTGCAATACATCTAGGTGTTGGTTTTTTGCAGTTTATTATTGTAAATAATTGTTCTTGTACAATACTGTTTCCGCATTGATCCCATACTTGCCATAGGATTTTGTGTGTTCCAATGGCATAATCACCACTAGCATCCATATTGTTACCTGAATGTATCGGTGATGTGAAATCCCAAACACCTACGGCATTATTGTTGTCATAATCAATATAGTACCTCCATCTTAAGTCTTCATCTTGCGTACAATCATCAGAGCAAGTATACTGTAAGTCAATATGACCATCTGTACAAGTCGTATCGTATGTGCATACAGATTTATCAGGGGTAGCGTCCATTGTTGGATCTACATTGTTAGTAGCAAATATCACCTGATCAAATGACCACTTAACAAATTCACCTTTTACTTTGTGGCAATCATCTAATACTGTCCAAGTTCTGATTATCTTAAAGCAAGCGATGTTGTTGTCCAAATTATTGTCATTATCTATTGCCAAAAAGTCGCTATATGTGGAGCCAACCTGATCACACGAATATTCATCAAGTATAGGTCTTCCTGTTTGATTAGGATGCAATGGGCTATTCGGGTCATTGGCTGTGTTAGGGTCAATGCACTGTGTAATGGTGACATCTTCAGGCCATGTAATCGCACCAAATCCGGCAGTATGTCCTACAGTATTTCCTTTAACCCCCTTATCGTTGTATCCGAAGTATTTTGAACGAACAAAGCTTATGGTTTGTGTACATTCATCTGTTCTTCCTCCATCGTCCGTTGCAGTAAAGTTTCTAGTTATTACTTTTACAGGATTGCTATAACAAGCGTTTTCAACTGTTGAAGAATCTGTTGTTATGGTTACATTACAGTTGTCATGAGCAGTAGGCCAACCAAAGTATTTGGTCAAACTGTCAGGCTCATAAATATGATCGCATTCAACTTCCAGATTGTCAGGGCAATTGATTGTAGGTGCTAGTTTGTCCTGTACCTCAACGCTCACCATACATGTACCTACATTGCCGGCGGCATCTTTTACCTGAAGGATTACCATATTGTTGCCATTTGTGGCGATGTCGCTACAATCATAAGTCACATAGTCTTCAAAATTTGATGAAGGCTGATCCATCCTTTTTATTTTTAATTCAACTATGCTACAGTTGTCATAGCTGCCGCTATTTACTCCAAATGCAGGAAGTTGAGCTTCGCCGTCATAAGTCAAAGATATTGTTGTGTTAGTTTGACATACTGCGACAGGCTCTATTTTGTCTTCTACTGTCACATCAAATGTACAATCACTACTATTTCCGCATGCATCCACTACCGTATATTTTATATGGTTTGTACCTGGTTCCAATTCCCATGTAGTGGTAGTAGTTGGTGTTAAATTTCCTGTGTATTTAATTGAATTACCGGAATTATTCAATAGATTTATTTTCCATTCCCAATCACTTCCCTGACAATTGTCAGTAACAGTTGGTATATGGAATTGATAAGAATCAAAACAATTGAATTGATTTGTATTGACTGTTTCGCTTGGAGGGCAAGTCACTACCGGAGCGGTAGTATCTGCTATTTCGATTATTTGCCAAGGGAAAGATATTTTTCTTCTTGGATTGCATGAACCGTCATCAACATACCATATTCTATGAATTTCTCTTCTGCAGCTTGGATGAGCAGATGTCACTTCTTGATCAGCATAGGTTACAGCCAAATTGCAACCCAAATTTGATGTAGGATCTAATAAAGTAGTATCATTGTCTATTACGATGAATGGCCAACCTGTGAATGCCGGTGAAGGATGTCCTGCATAAGTCGGGTCATCAGGGTAATTGTCTGAACATGAAACAGCATTGTGACTTATTCTCCTCTTATCCTCTGGGAAGAATATTTTATTGTAAAAAGTGTCATTAGGCATTTGCTCTATCGTTATTTGAACATCTAAGTCTGGAGAACTATTGCCACTATCATCTGTAGCTACATAAGTTCTATCCAAAATTGCGATAACATTATTTGGTAGCCCTGATGTGCAATTGTTTTGTGTAGAGACATCATTTGTTATAGTGACTGTTGTTGGATTACTGCAATTATCAAATCCGATTACTTTTACTTTGTCTTCTATATTTTCATAGCAGTATACAGTATATTCGCAAGTTGTCCCTTTTCCGAAAACTTGTCCACCTGCTGTGGCAGAAAATGCCCAAGAATATCCACCTGTCTGACCTGCCCCAACTGAGGTAGTCACTAAAAAGTATTTTCCGTTTACATTAGTTAAATGCCTGGAGGGAATAGTTACATTTCCTCCTAAAGCAGGAGCATAGTCATCGTATAAAAAGTTGTCACAGACATTAGCCGGATCAAAATTGTCCTTGTATAATGCTACAAAAAATCGTGCGCTGGGAGCCGATGAACCATCCAAAGCAAAAGTATAATCATCTACTTGGTCTATAGTAAACTCAAAAACATCATAATGGACACCTGCTGTCCCGGTTGCAACACAATTGGCTGAACCATCAGATGGGTTGTTACTTGACGATCTGGTGTAAGTTGGATCTGTTGTTTCTAATGCACCGGACATAGTAGGAGTGGCTCCGTAACATGCGATAGTAGGAGCTAAGTTGTCAATGATATTTAGTTTGACCAAAGCTGAAGATTGTCCAATAATGTCTTCAACATTTCCATAAACAGACTGTCCTGCATATCCTGCCGGTAATATTACACTATTCGTACCGGCGATAATTAAAGTCTGACCCGTAGGATCAGAATAAATAGAAACGGTATAGGGTGCAGAGCAACCCGGGCTTGGTTTAATCAAATCAGTATATTCGATTAAAGCTTCACAGCTTTGATCAACCGAAATGTTCTTTTCATCCGCGGCTACAAAAGAGCAGCCCGGTTGTGCGTTTGTAATATTGCTAAATGATAGCAATGCGAATAAAGTCAAAACTACTCCATAAAGTCGTCTTGTTTTTATTCCTAAATTTCCAAATAGGTTTAATTTCTTCATTTTAAAAATTTTGAGTTATTAAATATATATTGAGTATCGCCGATATCGGCGACTAATATCCAAGGTAGGGTTTAACAGTTTACTGTATCTTTTTCGTTCTTTACACGGTATGCTTTATACTAAACGTATATATTATACTGTGCAAAAGGACTAGAAGAGGGTTTTATGCCAATTCATATTGCAAAATTATGCAATATTTTAAAACTATGCAAATAAAATAAATATAAATTGCAAAAAAAAATAATATATATTTTTGTGTTTTTTTGTAATATGTTAAGGGTAGTTGTGTAATACTGAGAAAAACAGGTAGTTATGATTGATGTAGTAATTTTATTATAGAGAAAATCAGAAAAACTAATATATAAAAAAGTAAAAATATCAGAAAAAGATGGGGTTTATAATAAAAAATTCTATGATGGTTCAGCATAATACTATGTTAATTTATTATAAATAGACACCTTATTGTATTCTTTGATACCACTTTTTTTGAAAGCACAAATTTATAGGTTATCTTCGTTGTTTAATTTATGAGATTATTAAAAAACTAAACAACAAACTATGAAGAATTTATTAATTATTGTATTATTTTTAGGATTGGGAAGTTTTGCTTCTTTTGCGCAAGGTGATGTGAAATCAAATGATGAAATAGTCACTATAAATGTAAAAGATTTAAGTGGTCACGAAGCGGAGTATGTAGGGAAAGAGTTTTATCTCACGGGAATAGTGGATCATGTATGTAAGCATGGAGGTAAAAAAGCTGTATTGGCAAGTGAGGATGGTGAAGTAGATTTTCACGTAATGGCAGGAGATAAAATTTCAAAATTTGACAGAAAGATAGAAGGGGATGAAATAAAAGTATTGGTTACTATAGAGGAGGAGCATATTGATGAAGCTTATGCAATTCGTTGGGAGGAAGAAATAAAAAAACATCATAAACCTACGGATGAAGAGTATATAGAGGATATGAAACGGATAGCTAGCTTGAGAAAAAGGATTGGGGATACTAAAGAAGGGTATCTTACGAAGTATGTGATTGAGGGGGTTAATTACGAAGTGGTTAAGTAGAGATAGATTGTAATCTGATCATAATTCACAATGATATACAATGGCTAAAAAAAAATGGAGATGGTGGTTTAGGGTAATTCACCGTGATGTAGGTTATTTTATTTTTGGAATGACTGTTATTTATTCATTATCGGGAATTGCTTTAAATCACATTAACGATTGGGATCCCAGTTACCAAAAAGTTGAAAATACGGTAAACATGGATTTGTCAAAATACGATCTGTCCAATAAACAGGATATTTTAAATATAATCGATATATTTGGGGAGAAGAAGAATTATAAAAAGCATATAAAGAGAAGGGGTGGTGTAGTAAAAGTATTTCTAAAAAAGGGTACATTTATTATTTCACCGGAAGGTGAGATTTTTTATGAAAAATGGAAAAGGCGTCCCGTATTTCACGCAATAAATTTCTTGCATTACAATCCGGGGAAATGGTGGTTATGGTTTTCTGATATATTTGCAGGACTTTTAATTATAATAGCGATAACGGGTATATTTATAGTTAAAGGTAAAAACGGAATCACTCGAAGAGGGCTGGTATATACACTACTTGGGATAATAATACCTCTATTATTTTTGTTTTTAAACTATGAATAAAGTGGTTATTCTCTATTTTTACTATCAATAATAATTGTTACCGGACCATCATTCAATAATTCTATCTTCATATTTGCTCCGAATTTTCCTGTTACAACATTTAGGTCTGTATCTGATTTAATTTGACGTGTAAATTCTTCGTACAAAGGCATTGCTTTATCTGGTTTTGCCGAGTTCAGGTATGATGGTCTATTACCTTTTTTTGTTGATGCGAACAGAGTGAATTGACTAACTACCATTATTTCTCCTTTAATATCCTGAATAGAGAGATTCATTTTGCCATCATCATCACCAAATATTCTAAGTCTTGATATTTTTCCGCTGAGCCATTTGATATCTTCTATATTATCGTTCTCACCTATGCCAAGTAGAATCAACAAGCCTATATTTATTGAAGAGTATATCTCACCACCTATACTCAAATTAACATAATGACATCTTTGGATTACCGCTCTCATTTAATTTCTTTATTGTAATACCACTTTGACGCAAATACCCTGATAAATTCGTCCTCTATTTGTTTTTTACATCCGTTATATGACAGTCAAAATGGCAAAAAAATAATATAAATTATAAAGATAAAAAATAATTTGTGATAATTTATGGAAGTATAGACCATAATTTTGTAAAAAAGTAATACATCCTTTTATTGTAACTACTCAGCTAAAATCATTTTGGCTAAAAAATGTTCTTTTTACATCAAATATCAGCAATTTTTTTCACAATAGCGCTGCTATTACTCAAAAAATATGCTTCATTTGCAGTAAAAACTCCTATTTTTTATCACAAAAGCACTTTGCCTGAGTAGTTACCTTTTATTGAATATAATAAAGCATATTTTTATGATTTCTTGACTTTATGAATAGACACAAATAGGAGTACTAATATTGATATTTTTGCCATTTTCGCTATTTTAAATTTGAATTAGTAGTAATAGAAGCATTTTATTTGTATATTGCCCTCGATAAAATATATTTAATGCAGATATTATTTACGTATACAATAATATTGGAAGCTAAATAGTGTCTGTCTATAAAGTGCTTGATTTTTGAAAAATAAAGATTTATGTCAAGTTTTAGGATAAAACCACGATTTAAGTACGAAACTGATTTATCAATAGAGGAGTTATCAGCACTAATAGAAAAAGGATTGGAAGATGAAGAAAGAGTGTGTGAATATCAATTTATACCTGGTTCACTTCGTATACGAATACCTGAAGAAGACAGGCATTTTTGGTCTCCCGAATTGAGTTTGTCATTAGATGAGGATGGGGGCAAATCGGTAATAATTGGTAGGTATGGACCTAGTTCCGGTACATGGACATTAATAGTAGCAGGTTATGCAGCATTGGGATTATTGATGTTTTTTATTGGTATTTATGGTTCTGCCAGATTGTCATTGGGATTAAGTTCGACTATATTGTGGGCATTGCCTGTATTGGCATTGTCAATGCTTGCGTTGTATATTACAGCACAATTTGGACAGAAATTGGGAGCAGAACAAATGTATCAACTTCATTTTTTCTTTCAAAGTGTGATTGGTAAACGAATAAAAATTAATTAAATTCATAACAACCGTTATCTTGGAAATAAATGTTACTCCAGAATAGGTAAAATGTGGATTTAAAATTTTGCTATTGGGATAATATGATATTTGCAATTCATGTTTACTGTTAATATAGGAATATCACCAAAGTTAGGTTTCTGCTTAGTCGTGGATAGTGCATTTATAATTTCATATTTTCAAAAATAAGCCTATTGTTGTAAAATAAAAACCGGGTAAAATGACGTTAGTGTGGTGGCAATATTTTTCTAAACAGCAAATATGGTTTTAATGAGTGTTAGGATTTCTCAATTACAAATGGTTTTTATTTTTCTTTTGTCAATTTTGGTTTTTGACAGCACAAATGCACAAAAGTATAATTTGGCAGCAGGATTGAGATGGGGTGGTAATCTAGGTCTATGTGTTTCTGAGCGGGTTGCTAAAAGGGTAACTTTGGAGCAGAATATTACATCGGAAAATGCAAATTACTATTATTCTATTGCTGCTTTGGTTAAGTATCACCAGCCTTTGATTACGAATAGATTTAACTGGTTTTACGGTGGTGGTATTGGTATTGTCGGGATCAAAGAAAATGTCAAATATCCCGAATCTACTGCGACCTCTTTTGTTTTGCAAACAGGGTTGGAGTATACTATTAGGAGGGCAACATTTTATGTAGCATTGGAGCCATATACTTTTTTGGCAAATTCTCATTTGAGATTCAGGATTGATAAAATGTTTTCGATAAAATATGTTTTTATCAAAAGGAAGTCCAAATGGAAAAAGAAAGTCAATAGTATATTTAAACGGAAAAAGCATAAAAAGAAGAAAAACAAATCAGGAAAAGATCCATGGTGGAAGGACTTATTTAAATAGTGTCTGTCTATAAAGTGCTTGAATTTTGAAAAATAAAGATTTTTGATGAGATTTTTGTCTTTCTGAGAATTAGTGATGCCTTAGCATCAGTAATTTGAATAAAGTAAAAATATCGCAAAAAG
>JALSPK010000056.1 GCA_026986005.1 Saprospiraceae bacterium | reverse complement strand
TTTTGTTGTTGTTTTTTTGAATAACCGTGTAAAATATAAATAAATGTTGAAATGCAGGTAATAATTTGGTTAAAATATTACTTCTAAATTGTAATGACTTCATGGACAAACATTATGTAGCACCGAAACTTCCATCTCTTTCATTATTAGCAACAATGTTGTCTGCCATTACATTAATCTCATATTCAGGTGGCACAAATAAATGAGAATTAGCAGAAAAAAGGTTCAAAAGTATGAAGCTCTTGAACCTTTTTTGCTGATATGGGACTAACTCACACCAATTGGATATTTTCTTCTTCTATGGTTTTGCGCATATTTATCAAGGCATATCTCATTCTTCCCAGAGCAGTATTTATACTTACTTTGGTGAGTTCAGATATTTCTTTGAAGCTCATGTCTGCGTAATGCCTTAATATTACCACTTCTCTTTGCTCGTCCGGCAATCTGTCAACAACTTTACGAAGTTTCTTATGAACTTGGCTTTTGATTATTTTTTGTTCCATATTTTCCTCTTTTGTTTGGAGGATATCGAATATATCAAAAGTTTCAGTTGGCGAAATTTTTGTTCTTCTCTTAGATTTACGGAAATGATCTACGCACATATTGTACGATATACGCATTGCCCACTGTAAGAATTTACCTTGATGATTGTATTTTCCTTTATTAAGAGATTTGATTATTTTAATAAATACATCTTGAAAGATATCTTCCGCCAACTCTTGATCTTTAACGAATAGATATATAGAGGTAAATATCTTATCCCTGTGTCTATTTAATAAAAGTTCGAAAGCTTTTTCATCACCATTGATATACAAATCAATTAACTCCTGATCAGTTAAACTCATAACATCCTTATTCATAAAATCACTATTTTAATTTAATTAAGTGTAGATGTTTGAATTCTATAGGCAACAATTTTTTTAGGTTAATAGATGAAATTATCTCATTAGCGTTGCAAATGTACAACTTTTATTTCAAAAATCAAGCCTAAAAGGAATTTATTTTTATTTTTTTCTTGTTTTAACAGAAAATTAACCTTTTTGTGAGTTGATTTCATTAAAATTGCACTCTTAATATAATATGAACGATGGCGAAAGGAAAAAAGTTACAAATTTTAGAGCAAATTATTATAAAAGGTGCTGCCACAAACAATTTGAATAATGTCGATTTGGTGATTCCCAAAAACCAATTGGTGGTAGTAACCGGTGTGTCAGGGTCAGGAAAATCATCTCTTGTTATGGATGTTTTGTACGCAGAGGGTCAACGGCGATATGTTGAGAGTCTTTCATCATATGCGAGGCAATTTTTATCAAGAATGAAAAAACCGGAAGTTGAAATGATATCAGGTTTGAGCCCTGCTATTGCCATAGAACAAAAGACCGTAGGTGGAAACGCCCGTTCAACTGTTGGTACAATGACTGAGGTTTATGATTATTTTAGAATGTTGTATGCCAGAATAGGAAAAACTATATCCCCGATTTCCGGTGAAATAGTCAAAAGACATACTGTTTCTGATATTGTTGATTATATCAAATCCTTGGAAGATGGCCTGAAAATACTTATGTATGTACCATTACATGAAAATCAAATGCGCACTATTGTAGATGAATTGAAGTACATGATGGAAAAGGGTTTTCCTCGTTTGTTGTATAAGGGTGATACTTACAACATAGAAGATTTTTTAAATGAGGGTATTGTAGATAGTGCTGAATTATTAAGTTCTAAATCTGCTACTGATATATATATATTGATTGATAGGATAGTGTCAGGCAAAAGTAAAGAGAACTTAGAAAGGATAGCAGATTCTACTCAGGTAGCTTTAAATGAAGGTATGGGTAAGTGTATTGTGAAAGTAATGGGAGGTGAAAGGGTAGAATTCAATAATAAATTCGAATTGGATGGGATGACTTTTATTCAACCCAATCCACAATTATTTAATTTTAATAATTCATTGGGAGCATGTAAAAAATGTGAAGGTTATGGTCGAATTATTGGCATAGATCCCGGTAAAGTAATACCCGATGTGACAAAATCGGTTTTTGAAGGAGCTGTTGCCTGCTGGAATGGTGTTAAATATGGAAAGTGGAAAGAGGAATTGATAATGCATTCAGATTTTTTAAAGTTTCCTATTCACCGAGCTTATATGGACTTGACTCAAGAAGAAAAGGATATTTTATGGAAAGGCAATGATAATTTCAAAGGTATTTTAGGATTTTTTGAAGAAGTAAAAGCTAAGTCTTATAAAATCCAAAACAGGGTCTTACTATCTAGATTTAGAGGTCGCACTATCTGCGATATATGTGAAGGAGGTAGATTAAGAGAAGAAGCAAGCTATGTAAAGATAGCCGGTAAGAGTATCATGGAGTTGGTAGATATGTCTATCGAAGACTTAGCAATATTTTTTAAGAATATTAATTTGTCTGACTCTGATGAAAAAATTGCCAAAAGACTTTTGATTGAAATAAATACTAGATTGGGTGTGATGCTAGATGTAGGTTTAGGATATTTGACTATGAACAGATTGAGCAATACTCTTAGTGGTGGCGAAACACAACGTATCAATTTGACTAGAATATTGGGAAGCAATCTTACCAATTCTCTTTATATTTTAGATGAACCAAGTATTGGATTACATCCTAGAGATATAAATAAATTGGTCAAGGTATTGATAAAACTAAGAGATCTTGACAATACCGTAATCGTTGTTGAACACGAGGAAAATATTATCAAAAATGCAGATTATATAGTGGACATCGGTCCTTTTGCCGGAATTCATGGAGGAAATGTTGTTTTTTCGGGTAAATTTGATGAGTTTTTGAAGCAAGTCGATACCAATCTTACAGCAGCATACTTTACGGGAGATAAAGAGATAGAAATTACGGCTTTCAAACGGAAGTTGATCGCAAATATCAACATAAAAAATGCTCGTATGCACAATCTTAAAGGTATAGATGTAAAAATACCTATCAATGCTTTAACTGTTGTGACAGGAGTGTCCGGAAGCGGAAAATCTACTTTGGTAAGAGAGGTCTTAGAGCCATCATTGGCAGAGGTATTGCAACATGGTATTGGTACAAACAATATAGTTAGTGGAGATATTGACATGATAAGACAAATCGAATATGTAAGTCAAAAACCCATTGGTAAATCTTCAAGATCAAATCCTGTAACCTATGTGAAAGCTTATGATCATATAAGAAAGATTTTCTCCAATCAGCAATTATCAAAAATAAGAGGATATAAACCTGGCTATTTTTCATTTAATACGGATGGAGGTAGATGTGAGACATGTAAAGGCGAAGGGGAGATTAATGTCGAAATGCAGTTTTTGGCTGATATCAAACTGGTGTGTGAAGAATGTGGAGGAAAGAGATTCAAAAAAGAAATATTGGAGGTGGAATACAGAGGAAAGAACATTTTTGATGTGTTGAGCATGACGATTGAGGAAGCCTTGGTGTTTTTTAATGACCACAAAGAAATAACAAAGAGGATAAAAGCTTTGGATGATGTCGGATTGGGCTATGTCAAACTTGGACAATCCTCCAATACCTTATCAGGTGGAGAAGCACAGAGAATAAAATTAGCATCATTTTTATCTAAAAGAGATGATGGTAACAATATCTTCTTTATTTTTGACGAACCTACTACAGGATTACATTATCACGATGTCGCTAGACTACTCGATTCACTCAATGCACTGGTAGAAAGAGGTCATACTGTTTTGGTAATTGAGCATAATTTGGACGTAGTACGTGCAGCTGATTGGGTCATAGACCTGGGCCCTGATGGTGGAAATAACGGAGGAAATCTTGTTTTTCAAGGTCGGGTAGAAGACTTAATTGAATGTAAAGATTCTTATACGGGAAAGTATCTTAAAGAAAGGAATAACCTCAATTAAATATAAATTAGTTATTTAATGAATTTAAAATAAGTTTGTTTACGTACTCTGCAATTGCAGGTGATGCGGTTAGCCCCGGGGACTCAATTCCTATAAGATTGATGAAATTGGGGAAACCGGATTTTTTTTCTTCAACAATAATAAAATCTTGAATAGCTTCTCCCTTTTTTTGGATTTTCGGTCTGATTCCTACCATTTCTGCTTGTAAATCGTCCAATGTCAGAAAAGGAAATATATTTTTTGCTGAATTAAAAAAATCATCTTTGTGGGAATCATTGATTTTATAATCATATATGTTTTTGTCAAGGTATTCCACGTTAGGACCAAGCTTTAACCCGCCTCCCAAATCAACTGTAGCATGAATCCCAAGACCGGTAAGATTTTTAAAAGGTACAGGATACACAAGTCTTGATACAAGCTTGTTTTTAGGTGGTTTTATTGAAAAATATTCACCTTTGCAGAAGTAGGTTTTGTACTTATTATTGTTGATACCTACCATTTTGGATATTTTTTCTGCTTCCAAACCGGCGGCATTAATTATTGTTTTGGATGTAAACAAAAATGGCTTACCTTCATGATCAATAACTTCAATTTGGTAATAATTATTTATTTTTCTTATCGATGATACTTTACTATTAAAAGCAAAATCAACATTATTATTTATACTACTAGCAACAAAAAATTTCATCAATTGATGAGAATCAATAATACCTGTAGATGGTGAAAACAAGGCCTTTTTACCGTAGATATTTGGTTCGAGCTCATGTATTTCTTTGGTATTCAAAAAGCTCAAATCGTTAACTCTATTTGAAATTGCCCTCTTATAAATATTTTGTAGTTCAACTAGCTCTTGGTCATCTGTTGCAACAATAAGTTTTCCACATCGTTTGTATGGAATATCATTTTTATCACAAATGTCGTAAAGCATGTGGTTTCCTCGGACACAGAGTTTGGTTTTGAGAGAATCAACTGGATAATATATTCCTGAATGAATTACTTCACTATTTCTGCTGCTAGTCTCTTGACCAAATTTACTATTTTTTTCCAATACAAATATACTGTTTTGGGTTTCTGATAGCTTAGATGCTATTGCCAATCCTACAACGCCGGCACCTATTATAGTTATGTTTATATCTGTTGTCAAATCTTGTGTTTATTTTATATAAAATGCAAATATACTGAACTCGTAGTAAATATCAATCCCTATTGCGTTTTTTAAAAGACCATAGAATATCAAACTCTGCAACAATATCACCTTCTTCATTATACCCTTTGGATATGGCCAATACTTCTTGCCCTTCTCCTGTCAAAATAGCATTTTGCACAGCTTTTGATATTTTAATTCCATCTTCACAAGTAAAAACAATTTTGCCTTTAGCTTTTTTCATAAATCTTGCTTGCATCCCCACAACAAGCATTGACACATCTTCTTTTTCAATAGCCAACATAGCCAATAATCCCGTTGATAATTCCGCAGTACCAGCTAATGCCGAGAAATAAATTGAGCCAAATGGATTTTGAGTTTTCCACCCATACTTAATGGATATTTTAGCCATGGTCCTATCTATTTTTTCCACTCCTACACCCCAAAAAAACAAACTCGGGAGTTTTTTAAAAAAATACAGACGCATCTTAAAAGATGAACTAAAAACATTAAGTAACTTGCTCATAATATACTATTGTTTGGTAAATATACAATATTTTTTTACTTTTACTTATTTTTAATTCTAAAAGTTGCAAATGCTACAATCTTTTCCAATAATCGCTGGTATTTTTGCTTCGATGTTGCACGTAATATCAGGTCCTGATCATTTAGCTGCTGTGACTCCTTTGGTATTTGAAAAGGAAAGAAGTGCTTGGAAAATCGGTTTATTTTGGGGTTTGGGACATCTTGGAGGGATGTTGTTAATTGGCGTTTTATTCGTATTGATGAAAGATAGTATTCCTGTTGAAAAAGTATCAGCACATAGCGAATACTTAGTAGGTTTTGTGTTGATAGGTATTGGCATTTGGTCTTTTTACAGGACATTTAATGCTAAAAAAATCCATAAACATCCTCATATTCACAACGAAGAACAACAGTTTGTTCATATTCATAAACACGGTCACGACCATACTCACAATCACACACATACTCATAACAAAACAGTAAAACACGATAATATTACATCATTTGGTATTGGCATTATACACGGATTGGCAGGCGTTGCTCATTTCCTTCTATTACTACCTGTTTTAGGCTTTAATTCGATGATTCAGAGTATTCAATATATAATCGGATTTGGTATTGGTACTATATTGGCTATGATTTTATATACATTAGTATTGGGCAAAATATCACAATCGGTTAAGAATAAATCTGCTGTCACTTTCATCCAAATTATAGGAGGTGTATTTGCTATTGTAATCGGTATTTATTGGATATTTTTTCAATCGTAACCGAGCCTGTCAGTGAAAACATTTCATATACATATTGAGGGGATAGTGCAAGGAGTAGGGTTCAGACCTTTTGTATATAAATTGTGTCTATCTCACAAACTAAAAGGTTGGGTAAACAATACCAATGACGGAGTGCATATTCATATCAATTCTGATGAGATAATGGCAGAGCAAGTGATGCGGGAATTGGTAGAAAAAGCACCTCAATTGTCTGTTATTACATCGACAAAAATAGAGGAAGTGGTTTATGTTGAGTATGACAATTTTGAGATTATTCACAGTTCATCAAAGGAGGATGCCAAACTGCTTTTGACTCCTGATTTTGCGATGTGTGATGATTGTAAAAGGGAATTGTACAGCAGGGAAAATAGTCGTTTTCATTATCCTTTTATCACTTGTACCAATTGTGGCCCACGATACTCAATCATAAAATCATTGCCATACGATAGAGAAACAACAACGATGGATAAATTTGATATGTGTGATATTTGCAAGGAGGAATACAATAATCCATTGGATAGAAGATACTATTCGCAAACAAATTCTTGTCTTGATTGCCCTGTGGATTTATCGTTATATGAGAAAGGAGTAATTGTTGATAATTTCAGGGATTTGGATTATGTAGTTTCTCAATGGAATAAAGGTAAAATAGTTGCAATAAAAGGTATAGGTGGATTTATTCTGACTTGTGATGCTACAAATGCAGAAGTGGTCTCAAGATTAAGAAACCTTAAACATCGTCCTACAAAACCCTTTGCATTGATGTATCAGAGTCTTGAATCTTTGGAGCAAGATATTGAGTTGAGAGAGGTAGAAAAAGAACAGTTTAATCATTATTCTGCACCTATATTATTGCTTTCTATCAACGAAAAACCTAAAACTAATTTGGCATTGGAACAAATCGCACCGAATTTGGATGTATTGGGGGTAATGCTGCCTTATACTCCCTTGTACAAATTGCTATTGGACAAGTTTCAAAAACCCATCATCGCTACTAGCGGAAATATTTCCAATTCTACTATTGTTTACGAAAATAGCAAGGCGAAGGATGAATTGGCCAAAATGGCAGATATTATTCTTTTAAATAACAGAGAAATTGTGATTCCTCAAGATGATAGTGTGATGAGGTTTAGTAAAAATCAAAAATCAAGGGTGATAATTAGACGTTCGAGAGGACTTGCTCCATCTTATATCAATCCGGAATTAAAATTGCCTAATAAGGCTGTTTTGTCCATGGGAGCAATGATGAAAAGTACTTTCACCTTAATGAATCAACAAAATATTTACGTAAGTCAGTATCTTGGAAATACTGATAATTATGAAGCTCAAATTAATTATAAATTCACTCTAGATCATTTTGAGAAATTGTTTAACCCAAGGCTTGAAGCAGTTATAGCGGACAAGCATCAGGGATATTTTACGAGTGCTCTGGGTAAGGAGATAGCTGAGCAAAGAGAGATAGGGTATTATGAAATACAGCATCATAAAGCTCATTTTTATGCAGTAATGGCCGAGAATAATCTATTGAATGCAAAAAGAAGAGTTCTTGGAGTAATTTGGGATGGTACAGGACTGGGCGATGATGGCAATGTATGGGGTGGTGAGTTTTTTGAATACAATTCCGGTTCTGTAAACAGGGTCGGTCATTTGGATGAATTTCCGTTTATTCTCGGAGATAAAATGCCAAAAGAACCGAGAATTTCTGCTTTGGTGATGACTTACAATATTAACAAAGGAAGTATTGTAAAGGATAAATTTACAAAAACAGAATGGCAAATTTACAATAAACTTTTGGGGAATGACAATCTGCTAAAAAGTACGAGTATAGGTAGATTTTTTGATGCCGTTGCATCTATTGTCCTGAGTATTGATAAGCAATCATTTGAAGGTGAAGCTGCAATGCAGTTGGAAAATATTGCCAATAGATATTTTAAAAAAAATAGAATTAAATTGAGTTTATCTTATATAGAAAATGATCTTTTGCCTACCAATCTTATCAAATTGCTGCTTAAGTCCATACTTGTTGATCTTAGCCTAAACATGAATCATGAGAAAATTGCAGCAAAATTTCACGTTAGCTTAGCACATTATATTTACCTTATTGCAAAGAAGAAAAATATTAAAGCCGTTGCCTTTAGTGGGGGAGTATTCCAAAATCAATTGCTTGTAGATTTGGTTATTAGCATAATGAATGAAGAATTTGATTTGTATTTTCACAAAGAACTTTCACCAAATGATGAGAATATTTCCTTTGGTCAATTGATGTGGTATATTTCTGAGGTTTGATATTATAATTTTCCTCAAAACTATGTGTTCATTTCTTCAGGTTTAGTGAATTATCATTATTATTTCATTACATCCAAAATATTACCACTCAACTCCATGATATTCAATTCTGCTAGCTTTGCGTTGTACTTTGCTTTTTTGTAATTCAATTGGCTATTGAGCATATTCAATTGTGCTTGTCTGAATTCTACTGAAGATACTCTACCTATATTAAATAAATCCTTTGTTCTTTCAAAATTCACTTTTGTGGTTTTGATATTCTCAAGTTCCACTTGCATTACATACTTTTGTGTTTGATATGTTTGATAGTAGTTTCGCATTTCGCTTATTATTTGTTGCCTGAACAGCTCTTTTTGCACGTTTATATTATCTATTTGCTTCAAAGTATTTTGGTTTCTAATCTTTGTTGCACCTCCGTCAAAAAGATTCCAAGTAAGGCTAAATCCTGCGGTCAACCCCGTACCGAATTGATTTTTCACATTGTAGTTTGTATCATTGAATCCTCCATTTAAGCCATAATTACCTACTGCACTAATAGTTGGTTTTAGTCTTGATTTATTCAATTTTATATTCAATTCGGATAATGCAAGATTTTTATCCAAAATCAAGAGGTCTGTATTTTTTTTGCCAATGTTTGCAATCAATTGCTCTATTTCAATGTCATTGAATATGACCAAAGTATCGATATCAAAATCACTTTCCAAGTCCCGTCCCATTACTAGATTCAAATTTCTTTTAGCAGTAGTCAATTGTTGAATTAAGTTCAATTGATTTACGCTATCTCTGTTTAAATCTACTTCAGCATTGAGGATCTGTAGTCTGTTGGATTTTCCGTACTCATTTTTCAACTTTGACCTTTTTAATCTTTGTTTTGATATCGCTATAATCTCCTTTTGTATGCCTATAACTTCTTGGATATTTGCGATACCGTAATAGGCGGTAAATAATTGCATAAGTGAATTTTCCATTGATTTACGGAGTTCTAAATCGGCTATATTGAAACTTTCCTTGAGTTTTTCTTTGGTGTAGCTGATTTTTTTCCAATCAAATAGAGTATAATTAACACCAATCGAACCACTGTATGTGGCCGAACTTGCTCCAAAAAATGAACTTGACGGTATATTATCGCTATGATAGTTGATATCAGACGCTTTTAATCCATAATTTAACCCTGAATTTACAAAAATAGTTGGCAATTCACCTGTGTTGTATTTACTTGTATTATTACGTGCAATTTCGAGGTTGTTTTTAGCTATTTTAATACCATAATTATTCTCAAGAGTTATTTTTGCAGCCTCTTGTTCAGTCAATACTTGAGCTTGTAGCGCTGCACCAAGTAACAATAGTATTGCTAATAATTTATATTTAGTGTAAGTCATCTGTTTTAAAATTTTGTTCTTTAATTGCTCTTTCTACTTGTTCTTTTGTTGGCTTTTTGCCTGTAAATAGCCATTGTAAATAAACTTTTATACTATTGGAATAGGCGAGTAATATCGGTAGCATTAGCAGGGTCAAAAATGTAGATATTGCAATGCCATAACCGATAGATATCGCCATTGGTTTTAAAAATTGGGCTTGTCTACTGGTCTCAAAAAGCAAGGGCCCCAGCCCTGCAATAGTAGTGATAGAAGTCAGTACTATCGCCCTAAACCTTGACCTTCCCGCTTCTATCAATGCTTCATCATATGTCATTCCCTGCTTTAAATATGAATTGAGTTTGCCTATCAAGACCAGTCCGTCATTGACCATGATACCTATGAGGGCTACAATCCCTAAAATAGATAATATATTTACAGCAAACCCATGAATCCAATGTCCCCAGGCTACACCCACAAACCCAAAAGGAATCATCAACATCAGCAACAATGGCTGACTAAATGACCTGAAAGTAAATGCAATGATAGCAAATATTAAAAATAAGATTACCGGGACTACTTTTTTGGCAGATGCTGCAGACTTCATCGCCTCTCTATTTTGCCCTTCATACATTGCTGAAACCGAAGGGTATTTTGCTTTTATTTCCTTCATTTTGGTGTCTCGTATCTCCTGAATCATATCACTAGCACTTGTCTTGTGGCTTTTGAGAGATGCACTAACCGTTATTTGCCTCCTTCCGTTAAGGTGATTTATTGTTACTTCTCCTCTAGAAATAGTATAATTAGCTATCTCAGAGAATGGGACTCTACTTTTAGAGGGTGTAAGTATTCTCATGTCATCAAGATTTTTGATAGATTCTCTTTCCTCTTTATCATATCTTACCCAAACTCTTATTTCGTCCTGTCCTCTCTGAAATCGTTGTACTGCTCGTCCAAAAAAACCACTTCTTATTTGCGACATTACATTTTGCAATGTCAGTCCCATCAAATATGCATTATCCTTTAATTTT
>JALSPK010000055.1 GCA_026986005.1 Saprospiraceae bacterium | reverse complement strand
TATTGATATTTCCTTTATTCCGGCCGGATCATTGTCAGAAACATCTTTCAACCTATCATCTTTTTCCAAAAAATTTCTTAGTTCGACCTTTGCTTTTTTCAATTCTTTAATATTGTTACCGACAAGCGCAACGGAAACAGGTTTCCCTCCAAAATGTGAGCCTGAGCCATACTCTAATGCCTCAATGCCATATAATGGCCCTGTCTCTTTCTTAATAGCATTGGCTATAACATCAGAAGAAAAATCTCTTTCTTCTCCAACCAATAAATTCACATCAAGTCCAGCTGTTGAAGTACCTGGCCCAATATGCTTAATTATATTCTTTACTACTGATTTCCCTCCGGATTGTTTTTTCTTAAATTGTTCGTTAACTCTCCAGACAGCATTTTCTATTTGTACTATTTTCTCTTGCGTAATGCTTTCATTTGTACCTTGAGGCATTCTCAATGTTATCTTTACTCTGTCGCTCGCAACTGCAGGAAAGAAGGTGAATTTGATAATCCCACCTGCAAATGAACCAATAGTTAAAATCAGCAAAACTATCGGGATTGAAAACCCAAGAAATTTATTGTTTAAGAAAAATTTTAGCAATGGAGTATATAACCTATCTTTCATCCATTGCATTAATTTATCTCCCCATTTATTGAATAAATATTGCTTTTGGTTTACATCCAATGCCTTGGAGTGAGCAACGTGCGAAGGCAGAATTATCATTGCCTCAAATAAGGAAATCGTCAATGTTATGATAACAACAATCGCTACTTCACTAAAAAATGCACCCATCCTACCATCTATAAATAAAAATGAAGAAAATGCGATAATTGTGGTTAATACTCCTGACAATACCGCCGGTATTACCTCAATAGTGCCATCAATGGCGGCTCTAAACGGACTACTCCCTTTCTCATAATGATGATAAATATTTTCCGCAATTACAATACCGTCGTCAACCAAAATACCGATTACTATAATCATACCAAACAAAGAAAGCACATTGATAGTTACGCCAAAATAAGCTGCAAAAATATACAAACCGAAAAATGACATGGGTATACCAAATGCCACCCATAGTGCCAATCTGGGCTTTAAAAATAATGACAACAACAAAATTACCAGCAATATTCCTTGTAAGCCATTGCGAGCCAATAATTCTGTTCTCTGATTCAATATTACAGAAGAATCGTTATTTACATTCAAATGCACATTGTTGTGCCGTTTATTAAAACCTTCCAAATATACCTGAACGCTTTTTGCTGCTCCAATCAGGTCTTCGTCAATAGTAGTATTGATAGTAAATCTGATTGCGGGTTCACCATTAAAATAAATTCTATCGGGGTTCTCTTCCCAAGTATCCCTAACGACAGCCACATCTTTTAGTCTTATTCTGCTACCAGTCTCATCAGCCCTTACCACAATATTGTCAAGTTCATCACCGTAATACGATTTGTTTTTTGCCCTGATGAGATATTCCTCATAATTTGTTTTTATTTTTCCTCCTGTGGTCAATAAATTGGATGCTGCAACCGCTCTTGCGACCTCTTCAAAACTCAAATTATAAGCTCTAAGATCATTTTCCCTTACAGCAATTTCTATTTCTTCCTTTGGGAATCCCGACAAATTGACCTGTGATATACCATCGATTGCTCTAAGGTCATTTTCTATGCCCCTACCTATTTGCTTCAGAGTTTTTAATGATGTTTTCTTACCGCTGAGCGTAAATGAATACGCCTCTCTCATCAGTCTTCTCTTGGAAATAATCGGAGGCTCAAGTCCTACCGGTTTAGCCGGTACCCTATCAACAGCATTTTTGACCTCATATACCATTTCGTTGATATCATAATCTTGAAATGTTTCTACGGTAATAGTCGCAAAATTTTCCGAGGACTTTGATGTTATCCTGTCTATACCTGCTATTCCCTTTAGGTTGTCTTCTATTTTTAGTACAACACCTTCCTCCATTTCCTGAGGAGAAGCTCCCGGATAGGTCAATTGAATAGTGATAATAGTTGTTTCTGTTAGGGGGAAAAATGATGATTTCATGTTGTTCCATCCCACTACTCCGAATATGACAAAAGCCAAAATAATAACCCAAATAACAACACTATATTTGATAAAATACGATATAAGTTTCTTCATCTTGCTCCTTATTTGCTATGTGATAAATCTTCAACTATCATCCCGTTGTATGCTCCGGGAACGGGTTTCTCCAATATTCTCATCCCGTCTTTCAGCCCTTTCACTATTACTGAGTTTTCTTTGAAATATACCGGTGTAATTTGCATTGCCTCAAGAATGGAATCTTTAACTACAAAAATATGATTATTGTCAAATATATTTTTCCTTGACACTTCAATTACATTATCTACACTTTTTGCTTGAAGTTCGGCATCCAAAAACATTCCTTCTTTTAGGTTTTTATCAGCTACTTGTATATAAGCTTTCATGCTTTGTGTCTTGGGATCAACCATGCTGTTGATTCTGATTATCTTCCCTTTCCACATATGCGATTTATCAACATTGTATAGGTTTACTTCTTTTCCTATTTGTAGAAAATCAATAAATTCAGAATTCACGCTTGCTTCAAGCTCATAAGTTCGTGGTGAAATAAATGTTCCAAGCTTTTGACCCGGTCTTACCAATGTGCCCATTGTGACCCTTGCGTCTGTAACCGTTCCACTAAAAGGAGCATAAATTTTATATTTGGAAAGTCTTATTTCTTTGTTTTTTATATTGTAATAACTTGTATAAATGTTTTTCCCAGTGACAAAATATTTTTCTTTCTCTGTCAATGGTTTTGGTAAAGGAGATAGCGATTTATTGATTTCAAAACTATTGATGTAAGCTTCCCAATGACCGGCAGATTCAGGATAATCCAGCTTCAAGTCAGGCATCATTCCTATTATTTGGTTGAGTAATGTACTCCTTTGAGCTTTCAATGCAGAATAGAATTCATCACTGTTGATTCTTAATATCAATTCATCTTTTCTATAACTGTTGCCTGCTCTAAAATCTCTGCCTCCTTTTTCGAGTACACCCTGTACTTCAGAGTACAAATCAACTCTGTCTTTAGCAATTAATTTGCCGCTTGCCGATATTGTGATAGGTATTGAATTATTTTTTACCACCCGTGAATATACCGAAGGCTTGTGAGTGACTATATGCGATTTGTGCTTCTTTTTGCTTGCTTTTATTTTTTTTGCAGCAAAAACTGCTGCTACTATTAGCAATATTCCGATTATGGTTGTGATTATTTTTCTCATATTCTATTTAGTTTGATATGCAACTATTATTTTGTAAATTTAATATATTTTAATGTTTTCCCGGTTAGCATTTACCTATTTGTAGTTTGTTTTCTATATTTATTATTACTTTTTTTAATATTCCTATTACGGCACTTATGTCTTTATCAGATATATCAGTATGGAGTGTATCAGTAATTATTTGCAATGATTGTTTTGAAGTTTCATATACCTTTAATCCTTTTTTAGTAAGGTACACAAGGTTTACTCTTTTGTCCTCTTTAGAGGGGATCCTAGCTATAAGATTCTTCTTTTCTACGGTATTTATCAGTCTTGTAAGAGAACCTTTGTCCCTATCGGTAAGAAAAGCGAGTTGATTTTGAGATTGCCCGTCTTTAATGTAAAGAAACTTTAACAATAGCCATTGTTTTACAGAAATATCCAGATTGTCTTTTTTGAACTGATGATACATCAAAGCCTCCATCATCTTGGATGTTTTCCCCAGCCAGGGGCTAAGAGTATTCAGTATATCCATTTTATCCTTGTACATGATAACTATAAATTTGTTGCAAAAATAAAAATATTTTCTATTTAGTTGCATATGCAACAAATATTTATTATGATTTTCGTTGTCTATTTGATAATAATAATTTACTTCATTTCGAAGTAATCAAATAAACCTCAATAGTGTGAAACAATTTTATCACAAGTAATATTAGAGTTTACAATTATAAATCATCTATGCTCTTTCCTGGATGCTAATAGTTCAATAGTTATATCATCCTCTACAAACCATGAATCAATACCATGAGCTTTACCGCTTGATTTTAAACTTCCTGTAAAATGAGTTAAACTTAAAGCAATCGCATCAAGAATTGTTGTTTTCCCAGATCCGTTTATGCCGACTAGTACTAC
>JALSPK010000054.1 GCA_026986005.1 Saprospiraceae bacterium | reverse complement strand
TTGGGAGCAGTAGCCTCTCCGTAAGCAAACAAAAGTTTTGCTCCATTAGATATAATCCCTCCGTACTCTTGAGCGCTACCGGGCAAAAACCCCGGCACATCAACCAAAGTCAGAATAGGCACATTAAAACCATCACACATACGCACAAACCTTGCTGCTTTTTTTGATGCCTCAATATCTAATACTCCTGCTAGAAAATTAGGCTGATTAGCAACTACTCCAACCGGGCGTCCATCAAATTTAACAAATCCCACAACAATATTTTTTGCATAGTGTCTATGAAACTCCAAAAATTCACCGTCATCTGCAATAATGTAAATGATATCTTTTACATCATAAGGTTGATTAGGATTCTCCGGTATTATATCATTGAGTTCATCATCGCGCCTTTCAATAGGGTCATTGGATTTGGTTTGAATGGGGTCTTCCAAATTATTTTGTGGTAGATATTCTAATGTTTTTCTTATCAACATTATTCCTTCATCTTCATCCTCAGCTCTAAAATGCGCCACCCCCGATTTTGTTGCATGTATACTTGCTCCTCCGAGGTCTTCAGTTGAAATCACTTCTCCAGTAACCGTTTTCGTAACTTTTGGTCCGGTAACGAACATATAACTGGTTTTGTCACTCATTATAACTACATCTGTCAATGCAGGAGAATAAACTGCCCCACCTGCACATGGTCCGAAGATAGCAGAAATCTGAGGAATTACTCCTGATGCTAAAATATTGCGTTGAAAAATCTCTGCATATCCTGCGAGACTCATCACCCCCTCTTGGATTCTAGCTCCACCGCTATCATTAACCCCAATAATCGGGGCACCAACAAGCATGGCCTGATCCATAAGTTTACATATTTTTTTTGCATATGTTTCGGATAAAGACCCTCCGAAAACCGTAAAATCTTGGGCAAATATATACACAATCCTTCCGTCAATAGTGCCATGACCTGTCACAACCCCATCCCCGAGATATTGTTGCTTTTCTATACCAAAATCATGAGAACGATGCTTCACAAACATATCGAATTCTTCAAAACTACCTTCATCCAATATCATTTCAATCCTTTCCCTTGCCGTATATTTTCCTTGAGAATGTTGCTTTTCAATCCTTTTCTCTCCACCACCCAAATGAGCTTTCTCTCGCAAATTAACCAATTTTTGAATTTCTTCCTGTCTTGACATAATAAATATTTGTTGTTTACCGCTTGTCCATGATGTCGTTAAAACCTAAATATCAAGCACTTTATAGACAAACACAATTTAATTTCAATTTATAGTTTTCTTTTTCCACAAATCTCTGTCAGCACGCCAAATGTTGATTTAGGATGCAAAAACCCAATATCTAACCCTTCAGCTCCCTTACGAGCGACTTTATCTATCAATCTTACTCCTTTTTCTTCAATCTCTTTCAAAGAGGCATCGACATCATCTGTTGCAAATGCAATATGATGTATACCTTGACCTCTTTTTGCTATAAATTTTGCCACAGGACTATCTTCTGATGTTGCTTCAAGCAATTCAATCTTTGTTTGACCTATCTGAAAAAAAGCTGTTTTTACTTTCTGGTCTTTAACTTCTTCAATAGCATAACATTTTAGACCCAGTATCTCTTCAAAAAAAGTATTAGCTTCTTCAATGCTATTTACAGCAATTCCAATGTGTTCAATGTGAGATAAATTCATTTCTATAATTTTTATTTATATAAATCATATGCAAAAGTGTTCCTTGTATAACTATAATCCTAGTAAAAAAATAAATAGAAGTACCAATTTAGAAATATTCTATATTCTTTAAATCAGTGCATTTAGAACCAATCTAAAACCAATCAATTATATGTTAATTATTCGTTTAATTTCAATAATCCAAAAGGAAAATAATAAAAAAAACAAAATATTTCATAAACGGTCTTAAATGTTTTTCATAAACACCTCTCATTGTATAAATAGAAAAAAACATCAATTTATTGTAAATTATCCAAATATCATTATTTCTTGCCATAATCCAACAAATCACCCTTTGGGGTGATTTTTGGAAAAAAATATTACTTTATTTTTGTATTCAATTTTATCTAATCCTCTAAAAAAACTCTTGAAATGAAACATATCTTTATCTTTATTTTTCTAATTTGCTTCGGTTCTTATGCTATCTCACAAAACTCTTTTTATCCCAATGCTCCATATTCCGAATTATATCTTATTGATGTGCTGGATAATCATATATACACAGTAGGTTCATGTGGTGTAATGATGGTTTCATCAGATAATGGGAACTCATGGAATATATTTGACTCACCTATCAACAAAGGGATTAAAGATATTGATATCTTGCCGAATACAAACGGGAAGAAGGCAGTACTACTTACTCAGGACATTATCATAGTTTATGACTTAGGTTCTGATGATTTCAAAACAATAAGTAATGATAATTTGAAACTTAGTGCAGGTAAATTCAAGTCTATAATCATCAAGGGAAATTCGCTATATGTCATTTCTAATAAATCTATTCACAAATCAACTATAGGTGTTTATGAATGGACACGAACAGCTAAACTCAATATAGGAAATGATTATATATTGACTTCAGATAATACAGAAAGCTATATTTGGAATGGGACCAATGGTGGTAAACTTATTAAAATAGCTTTTTCTGACAATAAAATAGAAACCGTAAGTGAATTTGGTGGAAGGATTAATTATATGGACTTCGTAAATGACAATCTTGGGTATATAATTGACAATTCCAAATACGGAGTACAAAAAACTATTGATGGAGGAAATAGTTTTAGTGTTTTATCAGGAATGCCTGAAGCAATCTCTCCTGTAGGATGGGGAGACAACACCCTTCTAACAATCAATACTAACAGAATTTATTCATCTATTGATGGAGGACAAACATCAATAATAGTTCCGATTCCTGATGATGGTTACAGCAACCTTATCAATGCTCATTTTATGACTGATGATGGTATTTTATATCTGGTAGGAAGAGCTTCCATGATTTTAAAAACAAATGATTTTACCAAAACATTTATTCATTTGAATAAAACTAAAAGAGAAGATCTACGCAGTATTTCTTTCAATAAGAATGGTGAAGGCTATGCAATAGGCGGTTACTCTTCATTCTTTCGCACTACTGACTTTGGGAAAAATTGGAGCCTAGTTGATTTAGATTTAAGCTCAACAAAATCACTAATCAATACTATACAATCAATTGATGAAAATCGTTTTTTATTGGGGCATCAAAACGGTACTTCTTTAATCAAAAATGGAGAAGTATTGAAAACAGATCCGGTTTCTTGTCACCTAATAGAAAAAAGCAAAGTAAAAAATCACATTTTTGCAATCAGGCAAATAGGAAATGAATATCTAGTCAGTAAATCCCTAGACAATGGCACGACATGGGAAGATTTGATAACAGCACCCGAATATGTAAATGATATAACAGAATCAAATACCGGAAAAATATTCTTATCGGGTGAAGCAGGAACTTTAATCACTAGTTCGGATGGAGGAGTAAATTGGAATATCCAAAATGTAGGAGGAGTAGACAAAAAAATAATTAGTATTGATTTTATTGATGATAATACAGGTATTTTATCAACCGGCTCTGCAGTTTATCTAACAAAGGACGGAGGAAAAACCGCAAATACAATAAAAATGGGATATGCATTAATAAATATCATTGCTATAACAAAACAACACTTTTTAGTTACTTCTCTTTCTGGTCAGAAAACCACAATTCATGAATCCACTAACCAAGGGAAAACATGGGAAATTACTAATACTTTTTGCGTTAAAACAACTAAAACTTTTTTTGATGGAGATAAAACTATTTGGCTTGCTCAAGAAGGTGGACATATCAATAAACACACAATTTTGACAACTAATCAAGCAAGAGGTTTGGAAGACCGCAATCCAGTAATCATATTCCCAAATCCGGTTTCAAGAGGAGAAAAAATATTTATTAATTATAATGATTTCATGCCTGTATCACTAAAAGTATTTGAATTGCATTCGGGCAAAAAGGTATTCGAATCAAACGATTTTTCAGATAACAAACTTGATACAAAAAACTTCATTCCCGGTATTTATATCATTAAACTTATTGGGCAGGATTCTACATTTTATAAAAAGTTTATAATTGAAGAATAAGAGTGTTTTAATTCAAAGTGATCCTATTTGGGCAGTGCCAAAAAAAAACATATTTATTTCCTAAATAATTTATAAATCTTACTCAATACTGTGTGTCTATTGGAAGCATCCATTTTATAGTAAATATTTTTAAGATGAGTTTTGACTGTATTAATAGAAATATGATTTTCTGCAGCAAGTTCAAGGTTTGTTTTTCCTGCAAAAATCCCTACTAATAAATCATACTCTCGCGCAGTCATGGGTAAAATGCAAATACTACTCACCTTATTAATATCAGGGAATCCATTATACCTTCTCTCTTCCAATCTAAAAGAAGCCAATTCGATTGCGCTATAAAGTTCTCTTTCCGAAAATGGCTTTAATATATATCCAAAAGGTAATGTTTTCTTCACAGCGTCTATAGTACAAGGATCGGAAAATGAAGTCAAATAAATAAATGGTATCTTGTACTTATCATTTAATACCTTTGCTATGTCTATGCCTGTCATCTCACTGTTCAATTCAATATCCAGCAATACCAAATCCGGATTTCTACTGTGTATCATATCCAAAGCGGCTACGCTATCATACGCTATACCCACTATTGAGTAGTCCAATTGTCGAAGACTTATCTCTATATCTTTTGCGATCAACGCTTCATCTTCAACAATTAATATTTCTAGTTTTTTCATATGTTTTATTGATTATTAATCAAATGGAATTGTAACTTTTGCCTGGGTTCCATTTTCAGTATATATTTCAAATTTACCATTCCATTTTTGTAAAAGTGCTTCAATCAATGTGAAACCAAAACTATTTTCATTTTTCATCGCATCAAAATCATCAAAGCCTACACCGTCATCACTTATATTAAAAAGTAGATTACTATCAATTTTTTTCAATGAGATATCTATTGTACCGGATCTATCATCAGGAAAAGCATATTTGAGTATATTTGTAATTAATTCATTAAATATTAACCCGAGAGGAATCACCCTGTCAACATCAACCTCAATTTTTTCAATGTCGAAATCAACATCAATTCTTCCATCCTCCACGTGATATGCCTCAAATAATTCTATCAAAAGCCTTTCAAAATATTCAGCCAACTCCAAATTGACATAATTATCTTTTTGATATAAAAATTGATGAATTAGCGACATCGCTCTTACTCTATTTTTGCCATCAAGTGACACCTCTTTTGCCTTCTTATCTTTGATATATCTTGACTGAAGATTCAAAAGACTTGTTATAAGTTGCAAATTATTTTTCACTCGATGATGTATTTCTTTCAATAGAAAATCTTTCTGTTTAAGAGTTTTTTCAATAAGTTTATTTTTCTCTTTGACCTTAAAGTATGTTATGCCCAAAAACAACAAAAACAATAGACCAACGGCAGCTCCTCCTAGTATTAAATACTTTTCCAGTTTCTCTTGTTCCAGTTTTGTTCCTATCAATGCATTGTTTGCTTCCAATAATTCAATTTGTTTTTGCTTCTCTTTAGTTTGATATTTTTCTTCAATATCAAGCACTAATTGTTCAGATTGAAATTGCTTAAGAGAATCCGACAATTTATGATATTCTTCATTCAACATTAAACTTTGTGAGTAATTTCCACTTTCTTTTTCAAATTCAGCAAGAAGCCTTGTATACTCAATTTCAAAAAGAAGATTATGAATATCATTAATGATGTTTTTAGCTGATTTTAATTCCAAATCTACCAATTTATATCTCTTTCTCTTCAAATTAATTTTGGCACTTATCAAATGAAATTTTGCTTTTACTCCTTCATCTAATGCATCTTTAAAACTATCATTTGCAAGTTGCCAATATTTATTGATTTTGGATTTATCCCCTCTTTCAAAACCCAATTCTAATAATAAAACATATGTGTTAAATATATCGCTCTCAGATTTAGAAAGTTTATAACTATTCAAAGCGACTTCAAATAAGCTATCGGCAATTACATAATCCCCTTTTTTTTTGGCCAACAAACCACCTAAAACAGCCAGCTGTCTATTCACTATTTTATAATTTGCATCCTTTGCCATTGATAACGCCTTGTCAAAATAAAATCTTGCTTTTTTAATATTTCCAATCTTCAAAAACAAATTCGAAAGCTTTGATATATCTTTAACTTTTGGATACCACAACTTCTTTGGTCTAATTTCACTAGCTTTTTTCAATGCTTTAATAGCTTCAGTATAATTACCTCGCTCCAAGTATATACTGGAATATCTATAATAAATTGATGAAATCTGCACACTATCACCAATCTCTTCCGCTACATCTTTTGACCTGTTTAATAAATCAAATACTTCTATCATAGGATAATTGAGCTTCCACATCATCTCCGCTTTGCCCATTGAGGCTCTGATTACAAATCTAACAGGAATATTCTTGTACTGCAATACACTATCATTATACTCCAACGCTTTTTGATATTCATTACCCATTTGGTACATCATAGATCTAGACAAATAATATTGTACCAACAAAGAGTCATTTTTATTCTTTTTTAACATTTCTATTATTCTGTCTGAAACCTTAAAATAAGCAACTCGATCTTTTAGTATCAAAATTTTAGACAATTCTCTCAACGAATCAAGTTCAGACTGAGCATTAATATTATTAAAAAACAACAATATAATTAAAGGTAAAAGAGCTTTAAACATAATTATTCTACTTTTGATATAAAATTACGATTTTTATCTGATTTAGTATGAGTTTTATTAATAAATTACTTGCTATTTCGCGACAAATAGACTAATATACTAACCCATCACAGGATTTTGCAATACAAAACGCACATTCTGCATATTCATATTAAAAAAATAGTCACATCAATGCTGGTATGCAAAGATTTTTTGAAATCGAGTAGTCACAAAACATGCCATTTTCCAAAAACAAAATTTTATCAAGGCTTAATCTATATTTCTTCTAACTAGTGTCTGTCTATAAAGTGCTTGAATTTTGAAAAATAAAGATTTTTGATGAGATTTTTGTCTTTCTGAGGAATAGTGATGCCTTAGCATCAGTAATTTGAATAAAGTAAAAATATCGCAAAAAGATTATTTTTGAATTTTAATGACTTTGTAGACAGACACTAACTAAGGTACGCATTGCACTCTCACGACATTTAATACACTTTATTAAAAAAATATCGCAGAATAGTTGATTTTTACTCACAATAATTTTATCTTTGACCTACCGTTTAGTCATAATTTAAATAGAATGAGTCCAAGAACACATACACAATGGGAAGAAATCAGGGGTAAAAGCCGTGAAAAGATACTAAATGCTGCGATTTCTTTGTTTTCCAGCATAGGATATTTTAGTACTTCAGTAAGCAAAATCGCACAAAAAGCAGGAGTATCTAAAGGACTTTTATACAATTATTTTGACTCTAAAGATCAATTATTGGTAGCCATAGTAAAAAAAACACTAGGACTTATAGAAAAAGCTTTTGATATTTCTACTGATGAACATAATCCAAATGAAGCATTAATCATATTGATGGAAAACATGTTCAAAATAATTGAAACCCACCAAGGATTCCTAAGAATGATAATTCCTCTTTCCATGCAGATCAGGGAATTTGAATTTATTAATAAGATGATATTCAGCAAATATGATGAATCTGTAAAAAAAATGTCTATTCTTTTGGAAAAAATGGAATATAAAAACCCGGAAGATGAAGCTAGAATTATAATAGCCGGTTTAGACGGTATTATGTATCAGTATTTGGTATTGGGCGACAATCTACCGTACGAAAAAATAAAAAATGGATTAATTAATAAATATAAAATTTAATGAAAATAATAAAAGTCATCATCGCAATAATATTTTTCAGTATTTCCCTTTCGGCACAATCTGCATATGATATAGTAAAAAAATCAGATAGCAAATTAAGAAGTGCTAATTCTTATGCCAAAATAAAAATCACAGCAATCAGACCGTCTTGGTCCAAAGAAATGGTAATCAAATCTTGGACAAAAAACTCAAATTACTCAGTAGCTTTAGTAATATCACCGGCAAAAGAGAGGGGAATCGTTTTTCTAAGGCGAGATAAGGAGGTCTGGAATTATGTTCCGGCAATATCAAGAACAATCAAATTGCCTCCATCAATGATGACACAAGGATGGATGGGGACAGATCTAACAAATGACGATATGATCAAGCAATCTTCTATATTGGTAGATTACAATCATAAGATAGAAGGAGAAGAAATAATTCAAGGCAAAAATACGTGGAGAATCGCATTGACCCCCAAAGAAAATGCAGCGGTAGTATGGGGAAAAATTATCCTTTGGATCGATAAGGAAGATTACAATCAGTTAAGGGGTGAATACTACGATGAAGATAACTTCCTGATCAACAAACTGATTAGTTCAAATATTAAAAAATTTGACGGTCGCTCAATTCCTTCTCATATAGAATTTATACCGGAAGATAATCCCGGAAATAAAACAATAATTGATTATTTGGAACTAAATTTTAAAATTAAAATACCGGAGGAATATTTTAAAACAAGATACATGAAAAGGTTACGATGATACACGTTATTAATCAATATAATAAATATAACAGATGAACTTAACATTTAAATTGGCTTGGAGGAATATATGGCGAAACAAAAAAAGAAGTTTGATCACAATTGCGTCTGTCTTTATAGCTGTATTTCTCGCTATCTTCATGAGGTCAATGCAACTTGGCATGTATGGCAATATGATTAATAATGTAGTCAAAACATACTCAGGTTTTATACAAATCCATAAAAAAGGTTATTGGGACGAACAAACATTAAATAATGCCTTCAAATACAGGAAGGGACTTGTAGATTCGTTAAAACAGATAGAAGGAGTAGTAGATGTAATCCCAAGACTTCAAACATTTTCGTTAATGTCCTCGGGTCACCTTACAAAAGGAGTAATGATTCAAGGGATTGATATAGATAAAGAAAAGGGATTGGTCAGTTGGGAAGACAGATTAATATCCGGAAATCTTTTTAGCAATAATGACAATTCGATAATTGTCACTAAAGATTTAGCCCAATACTTCAATAAAAAGGTTGGTGACACTTTGGTTTTTATAGGACAAGGATATCACGGCATGAGTGCTTCGGGAAAATTTTCTATTGGTGGTATAATAGACATGAAAAACCCGAAGCTAAATAAATTATTAGTTTTTGTTCCATTGAAATTAGCACAAGATTATAATTCTGCGGAAAACATGGTTACACATTTGATTATTAATAAAGACGATAATGCAGAAAACGATTTGATTTTTGACCAAATAAATGATAAATTAGACCAAGACCATTACGAAGTTATGACTTGGGAAAAAATGATTCCCGAATTAAAGGAAACAATACAAGTTGACAATTTGGGCGGTATTCTGATGATTGGTATATTGTATATGATTATTTCATTCGGTATCTTGGGAACAGTCTTGATGATGACAGAGGAAAGGATTTATGAACTGGGAGTCATGTTAGCAGTAGGAACAAAAAAAATAAAATTAAATTTAATGCTTGTTTTTGAGTCAATCGTATTGTCATTACTTGGTGTTTTACTTGGGATACTACTAGTTTCACCTATTATATACTACTATCATATCAATCCCTTAGTAATTCCGGGACCAAAAGGACAAGCACTAAAAGATTTTGGATTTGAACCTCTTATTCCATTTTCAACTGACTGGAAGATAATATTCACTCACGCTATGATTATTTTTACCATTGCAATAATAGCCTCGATTTATCCAATATTAAAAGTAAGTTTCCTTAAGCCTGTAGAAGCGATGAGAGCAAAATAATCAAACATAAAAAATAAACAAAATGTTCAAAATAATAAAAATAGCATGGCGCAATATCTGGAGAAACAAACTCCGAAGCAGCGTAGTTATGATTTCAATAATATTAGGATTGTGGTCAGGACTATTCATATTAGCGATGACGTATGGTCTCAACGAACAAAGAATAGATGGTGCTATAAACACAGTTTTATCTCATATTCAAATTCATAATCCGGATTTTTTAAATGACCAAAAAATAAATGACACTATAATAAATAAAGAATTTGTATTAAATTCCATTAAAAATACAGATAAAGTCTACAAGTTTACGGAAAGGCTTATTTCAACAGGTATGGTGTCCAACGCAAAAGGTTCTTATGGCATACAACTGACAGGAATCAACCCTGATACTGAAAAACAGGTAACAGAAATATACAGCAAACTAATCGATGGAGAATATTTTACAAAGCTCAAAAGGAATCCGGCAGTAATAGGAGAAAAACTCGCTAAAAAAATGAAATTAAAATTAAATTCCAAGATAATAGTAACTTTACAAAATACAAAAGGGGATTTAACAAATGCTGCTTTTAGAATAGAGGGTATATTTAAAACCCAAAATACTATTTTTGATGAAACCACAATCTTTGTAAGAAAAACAGATTTGTCAAAAATAATCGGTCTTACAAATGGTCAAATTCACGAAATAGCAATTGTAGGAAAATCACTTGAAGACTCAAAATTAATCGCTAACAACCTAAAGAACATTGACAAATTAAATAAAATCCAAACGTGGTCAGAGATTTCTCCAGAGCTTGGTTACGCGCAAGAGATGATGAGCACATTTCTAATTATCTTTATGGGAATCGTATTGATGGCATTATCTTTTGGCATCATAAATTCTATGTTAATGGCTGTACTTGAGAGGAAGAAAGAACTCGGTATGCTGATGGCTATTGGCATGAAAAAACGAAGTATCTTTATTATGATAACATTTGAAACAATTTTTTTAACTCTTATTGCTGCTCCCATCGGGCTATTGTTTTCATACATCAGTATAGAATACTTTGCAAAGCACGGTATTGATCTTAGCAATTTTGCTTCCGGTCTTGAAAGTTTGGGTATAGGAGCTATAATACACACATACTTGCCGGTAAAAATGTATTTTGAAGTATCATTACTAACAGTATTAGTTGCATTCATTTCTTCGCTTTTTCCGGCAAGGAGAGCATTAAAGCTAAATCCTGCGGAGGCAATAAAATCATTATAAAACAATAAATCATGAATAATATAGTAATTAAAACAAATAATTTGTCTAAGATTTACCATCAAGGTGAAATTGAGGTAAATGCATTAAATAATGTTTCATGTGAATTTCAGAAAGGAGAATTTACAGCTATCGTGGGTCCCTCCGGTTCAGGTAAGACTACATTTTTAAATATTATTGGAGGGCTTGACTCCCCTACGTCAGGCTATGTACAGATAGCTGATGTAAATATCAGCAAATTAAAAAGCAGTAAATTAATTGATTTCAGGTTACATAATATAGGTTTTATTTTTCAAGCTTACAACTTAATACCCGTCCTTACTGCTAAAGAAAATGTAGAATTCATTATGCTTTTGCAAGGTACCGACAAAGAATATCGCAACAAGAGAACTCACGATTTATTGGAAGAAGTGGGGCTAGGTGAATTGGTCAATAGAAGACCTACACAATTATCGGGAGGACAACAACAACGCGTAGCAGTTGCTAGAGCACTAGCTTCAAAACCCCGGTTTATTCTCGCAGATGAACCTACCGCCAACCTAGATTCAAAATCCACGACACAGCTTTTGGATATAATGGCAAAATTAAACGAAGAGGAAGGGACAACCTTTATTTTTTCCACACATGACCAAAGAGTAATTGATAGAGCAAAAAGAATTATTGTATTGGAAGATGGTAAAATCGTAGAAGATAAAAAATAATGAATAAAGGCATTTACACAGCGATTATTTTTTTGTTAATCCAAGCCTCTACTGTTTATTCTCAAGAGAAAAAAACAAATTGGTGGAAACAAAATTCTCAACTAACAGGATATATAAAATACCTTAATACATCCTCATTTGTTAATCTCAAGCAAATTGCATCAGATAATCTAATTCACAATAGAATAAATTTTAAGCTTTATCTCAATCGATCTATGACTTTTGACTTGCAAATAAGAAATAGAATTCTTTGGGGCGAATCTCTTAAAAATATACACTTCAAAGAATATATTGATAGAAAAAACGAAATTGATTTATCGACATTTTTGATAGATGAAAAAGCTCTTCTATTTCATTCAAAAATAGATAGATTATCTATGACATATAATACAGGAAACTGGGAATTCAAAATTGGTAGACAACGAATAAATTGGGGAAAAACATGGGCTTGGAATACCAATGATCTATTCAACGCCTATAATCTTTTGGACTTTGATTATGAGGAAAGGCCCGGGAATGATGCTATTAGTATACTATACAATTATGGAGAGTCTTCTCTTGTACAAGCTGCTTATTCATACGGCAAAGATCTTGATCACTCTATTATTGCATTGAGACACCAATTCAATTTTAAATCATATGACATTCAAATAATAGCTGCCAATTACAAAAAGGATTTAGCGATTGGTCTGGGATGGGAAGGATATTTGAAAAATGCAGGATTCAAAGGAGAGAGCTCTGTTTTTGTTCCCAAAAATAGTAATACAAAAGCTAGCACCGCAGTTTTAACCTCACTGTCAATAGATTATTTTTTCAAAAATGGATTGATGTTGATAGGTTCAATATTGCACAATTCAAATGGTATAATAAATGCTACTAATTTCAACTTGCAGTATTTTGCAGGAGAAACATTGGATGCGAGAAACCTGATGCCAAATAAATTCTCATTTATTATTCAAAGTAGTTTACAGATTAATCCAGCGTCTTCATCTTCTCTAGGGATAATGTATCTATATGATTTTAATGCCTTGGGAATATTGCCTAGCTATGCGTATTCTATCAAAGAAAATTGGGACATCGACATCAATGGTCAACTATTTTTTGGTGATAAAAACAACCGATTCTCTAATATCCAAAATGCGATTTATTTAAGGTTGAGGTTGAGCTATTGACACCAAATCGCTATCAAGATCGTGAAACATAAAAAGAAATTGTTTTTATATTCAATATCTTGATGATGGTTTGATATAACATACAATGCAACTCAATTGCAAATTTGATTACTTTCTTAAATGAAATAACAGAATTAGTGAAAAATAATCTACATTTGCACCATGAATAATTTAACTGGAATAGTCCTATGTGGGGGCAAAAGCTGTCGTTTTGGTGAAGATAAAGGCTTGTGCACCCTAGGAGGCAAACGGATGATAGATTATCCTCTTGAAGCATTAAAAGGTGTTTGCAATGAGATAATCATTAGTTCAAACGACGATAGATATTATAAACTAGGATACAAAGTGATTTCGGATCAAGTTAAAGGCATAGGGCCATTAGGTGGTATATATACTGCATTATTGGAGTCCAAAACAGATGACAATATCATTATTTCTTGTGATATGCCATTTGTAAATAATACTCTATTAAAATATATACTAGATAACAGAGGTAAGGCATTAATAGCTTCTGCTTTTGAAGGTAAATATGTAGAACCGTTGTGTTCGTACTACAGCAAAAACATAATACCATTTATAGAAGAGATGATTAAAAATAAAAGATTTAAACTTCAAAGATTACTGAAAAAAACAAATTACAAAAAAATAGTAATTGATGACAATTTACAGTTTTATAATAAACACTTTTTTTTAAATATTAATACGCAGACAGAGTACAATAAAGCAGTAAATATATTAAAAGAAACATCCTAAGCAATCATGGGGCATAATCACAAAAACACCAAGGGACACACCCATTCTCACAATATACAAGTCACAAATATCAACAGAGCTTTTGTTATTGGCATTATATTAAATTCACTATTTGTTATCATCGAGTTTGCATCCGGAATCTACTATGATTCTATGGCATTGGTTTCAGATGCAGGACACAACATGGTAGATGTTATCAGTTTGATTCTAGCTTTGATGGCATTCAAAATGTCAAAAATTCAATCTACCGGTAGTCTGACATATGGATATAGAAAGACTACGATTCTAGCTTCATTAGTCAATTCTGTTTTATTATTTATAACTGTTGGTATTATCATCAAAGAATCTATAGAGAGGTTTATCAATCCTGTTCATATAGACGGTAGATCTGTTATCATAGTAGCGACCATAGGTATTTTCATTAACGCACTTACAGCTTATCTTTTCTTGAAAGATAAAGATAAAGACATAAATATAAAAGGAGCCTACCTACATATGGCAGCAGATGCTCTTGTATCATTAGGTGTCGTCATATCGGGGATAGTTATTCTTTACACGGATTGGTATATATTAGATACAATTATAAGCGTGGTTATAGTACTGGTTATATTCTTTTCTACATGGCAATTGTTCAAAGATAGTATCAATCTAGTTATCGATGGAGTACCAAAAGAAGTAGATGTAGATAAAATTAACAAGAAAATAAAATCCATTGAAAAAATAATCGACATTCACCATCTTCATATTTGGGGATTAAGCACTACAGAAAATGCCTTGACTGCACATATCGTAATAGATGATAATATCAATTTAAAAGAATTGGCTCATTTAAAAGAAAAAATCAAACACAAACTACAACACTTAAATATCGATCATGCGACATTAGAATTTGAAACAAAAAGCGAAAAATGTCATGATTTACATGATTAGTTTTCTTTTTTTAGACCTGATTTACATAAAAACCCAGACTTTCTGTCGCAAATGGATAAAGACGCCATTTAGGACTTGAAAGCACGCGATAGCGTGACTTCAAAGCCGGCTTAGGATTGCTTCACTTCATTCGCAAAATCCTGCGTCTTTTGCAACTTTGTCCTTTGTCCTTTGAACTTTGAACTTTGTTCTGCCAAGCTATCTCCCAGCCTCCTGTTTCTCCGCAAGCTCCGAAACCGGAGTAGCTCCATCCCGCACATCCCTAAAAACAATACACTTAAGTACCAAAAGCACTACTCCGATGCTGATCTATCGGTTCTTTCACTATAGAGTGAGATTTACTCACTCGATTCTCAGGCTATCGCCGAGACCGTTCAGTCATCCCCCTATCATTTCTCGTAATGAAATGGAGAGAAATTATAAGGGGGAGCGCAGTGCCGTGAGCGTTGCTTG
>JALSPK010000053.1 GCA_026986005.1 Saprospiraceae bacterium | reverse complement strand
AAGTGTTATAGTTAATATCAAATATATTAATTTTTGCAGATTTTACAAAAATATGATTATTGGGTCAGGGTATGAGGCGATTGCTTTTGATATTAGCGATATTTCCAATCCGGAACCCATTTCATCTTACAATTTTGATGGGCAATCTCATGATTTAGCTATAATGAATGACCATATTTACATCGCAAGTCGGAGTAAAGGATTAAATGTTTTAAAAATAGAAAATAACATTATAACCCAAGTCAAATCGCTGCCAACAAGAGGGAGTTCTCGTAAAATTGCAATAAAAGACGATGTTCTTTATATGACTCAGGTTAGAACTGATATATTATTGTTTGACATTAGCAATCCTGAAGCTCCGGTGCTGTTTAAGGAAATACCATTTAAAAAAAATCCTTCCAATATAAAAGCAATTGGAAATTATCTGTATATCTCCGATAATGGACTTGTTGTATATGACATATCCAATCCGCTTAATCCTGTTGAATTGTCATATTTGGATTTAGGTGTAGCAACTTATGACTTTCAAATAGTAGATAATAAAATATTTATGGGAACATGGGGAAATCTGGTAACTATAGATATATCCAATCTCAATGATATGAAAGTAATCAATGAATTTCCAATGCAAACCGGGGATGCAGCTTTATCGGTATATATTGACGAGGATTATGCGTATCTTGGCAGGAGAAAAGGTTTTAGTATCTTGGATATATCAAATCCTGATAATTATACGGAATTAAGCAACTGGGATAAAGACAGAAATGTGGAGGCAATTACTGTATTGGGCCATTATGCATATATAGGAAATGGAGGCTCCAGAGGGTTTTCGATAATTGATATTTCCGATAAAACGAATCCTGTAAATGTAAACCGGCTTCAGACTTCTCGTGGGTATAGCATTTCTATTATCGATAGTACAGTATACATGTCATCGGGATATCGAGGTATGTTTATTTATGATGTTACCGATCCGGCAAATCCACAAAAGATTGGCTATTTTGATAGTCCCGGACAAGTCTTTGATCTTAAAGTCGATGGTGATTTGGTATACTTTGCCGATTATGATTGTGGAATGTCAATTGTGAGATTTGACAGATGCGCTTCACTTTCTTTGGAAGTGAGTCTTCAAAATATCTTGTGCAATGGGTCTTGTGACGGTTCAATTTCAATCGACAATATAAATTATGGTTCGCAGCCCTTTACATACAATTGGAGTACCGGAGAAAGTGCTAATATGATAAGTTCTCTTTGTCCGGGAGATTATCAGGTTACCGTTACGGATAAACACGGATGCGTGGTAATAAATGATTTCTCAATTGCTCAACCTGATGAAATATTAATTACCAATATCGAAAAAACCGATATTACGGATGATAATCCAAAAGGGAATATCAATATAGAAGTTACCGGGGGGATAAAACCTTATACTTATCAATGGACAGGTCCTGCCGGTTATAGTTCCGCAAATCAAAATATCGACAATCTTCAGACAGGATGCTATAAATTATATATCACCGATGCCAATAACTGTACAATTGTATCTGATGATATATGTATTGAAGACCATTCTACTTCTGTTTTAGACGCAGAAATAAATGATGATTTTCAAGTATATCCCAATCCTGCAAAGGACTATATCTATCTGAAATTTGGTATAAAAAAATACAGGCTTGAAAATGCCGGCATTCAAATTGTAACCGCCACAGGAAAGAAGATAAAAACGGAATACAACAAGAGTCGTAATAGGATAAATACAGGAAGGCTCAAAGAAGGAATATATTTTCTTCTCATAAATACAAAAGAGGGGACTTTCGGAAAAAAGATTTTGATAATTAGATAAAAACACTTGTTTCAAACTATCAAGATTGACTTAAGAACGCATTTCAAATTTAAATATCAAATGAAACAAAACTTAAAAATATTAATTGTTGATGATCATAAAATCTATAGGGACAGTCTAAAAATGACTTTAAAAAGATTATTTGCAAATAGTAAAATCACCGAAGCGGAAAATGGAGTGGAATTTTTAGATCTTATGAAAGTCAACACTTTTGATATAGTACTCATGGACATTAAAATGCCGGTTATGGACGGACTTACCGCTACAAAAATAGCAATTAAACAAAATCCGGAATTAAAAATACTTGGTATCTCAATGTACCAAAATGAAGATTATTGCAAACAATTTAAGGATTATGGAGCCAAAGGGTTTATTCAAAAAGGTGGTGATTTTGAAGATATCAAGTTTGCAATAGAGGAGGTTTTATACGGACGTAAATATTTTATGGAAACTTAATTAATTTATTCGGGAGTTGATGACTGTCAATTCCTGAAAACTAACTTTTAAAACTTTTAAAAATGAAAAGAATTATTTTTGTACTCGCTTTTTTTTCTTTATTACAATATGCAGCCAATGCTCAAGGTTGTCTTCCCAATGGAATTGGTTTTACGACACAGGCTCAGATAGATAATTTCTCACAACAGTATCCCAATTGTACTGAAATAGAAGGATATGTTATTATTCATGAAAATACTCCGGGAAGTATAACAAATCTTAACGGATTGTCCCAAATAACAAAAATAGACGGATATTTGAATATTTGGGGTAATACTACATTGTTATCTTTACAAGGACTACATCTTCTTACCGACATTGGAGGATATCTTAATATTTATAATAATGATAATTTGGTGAATTTGAATAAACTTGCAAATGTTTCAAGCGTTGGAAGTTTTGTTCAGGTGGGAAATAATGCAGTCTTATCCTCGGTTTCAGGTCTTACCGGTTTAAGTGAAGTAAACGGATATTTAATAATCAGAGAAAATCCGGCAATTCACGATCTTGACGGATTGGATAATATCACACAGATAAATGGCAAATTGGAGATAAAAGACAATGCCAGCTTAACAAGTATTGGAGAGTTGAGTAATGTCTCACAAATTTCAAGTGATATTATTTTTTTAAATAATCCTGCTTTAGTAAATCTGAATGGATTGAGCAATATCACACAGATAAATGGCAAATTGGAGATAAAAGATAATACCAGCTTATCAAATATTGCAGAATTGAATAATGTCACGCAGATAACAGGTAATCTTATAATAAGAAACAATCCTCTTCTTGCAAGTCTTAGCGGTTTGGATAATGTTAGTGAAATAGGAGGCTATTTTGAATTATTAAATAATGATGCTTTGGTCAATTTATCAGGGTTGAACAGTCTTACCTCAATTGGAGGTAAAATGAATATTTCTTATAATGATGCTATTGTTGATTTTACCGGAATTGATCAATTAAATACAATAGGTGGATTTTTTAATATATTTCACAGCAACGCATTGGCAAATATAGAAGCTTTAAGCGGTTTGAACGCTATTGGAGGTTTCCTTGCTATTCAGTATTGCCCTCTTTTAACGACTTTGACAGGACTTGAAAATATTGATCCTGCCACTATTCAATCTGAGACAGGAGGATATGAAGACATTACATTACGCAATAATGATTTATTGTCTTTATGTGAAGTCTTGAGTGTTTGTGAGGTCTTGAATGACGGCGGAACTACCAGTATCTTATCCAATGCTTCGGGTTGCAATACGGAGGCAGAAGTAGCGGATGCCTGTACTCCTCCCGAATGCACGTCTTTGACTGATCCTCAAAATAATGATACGGATGTACCAATTACCACCAATCTGTCCTGGGATGAATCAAATAACGCAGACGGATACAATTTATGCGTAGGTTATACTCAAAATTGCGATATTTTCAATGGAGATGTTGGAGATATCACTACCTGGACACCCATCGGTGATTTTTATTGTGATACCACTGTCTATGTCAATATTGTACCATATAATAGTTCGCCTTATCCCGTTTATTGTACTTATGAAAGTTTTCATACGGAATATGTAACCGCTTCGGCAGGAAAAGATGTGGAAATATGCAAAGGTGAAAGTGTCCAGTTGGAAGCATCGGGGGGAAATGAATATAGCTGGTATCCGGCAGATGGATTGGACAATCCCTATATTGCCACTCCTGTAGCAAGTCCTTCAACTACTATTATTTATACT
>JALSPK010000052.1 GCA_026986005.1 Saprospiraceae bacterium | reverse complement strand
AATCCGGATTCACGTCCATCAACCTGATCTCCGGGTATCTTATCTGGATAAATATCTAAAATATTATTTGAACCCAAAGTCAATTTTATATTATTTGTCAAACCGTACGAAACAGAGAAGTCAGTGAGAACTTTTCCTCCGTAAACGCTATGTATCTTTGCTGCTCCGGGATCTGCAGATATTTTATGAAAATCCGGATCTGTCACTTCTCCAAAATATACGTTTCTCAACATAAAATTAACTTTTTTCATGGCATAGGTGAAAGTCAGATTTATTTTGGTGTTAGGCATTGCTTTTTCCATATTTAATTGGTTTCTTTCACCAAAAAAAGTGGATTCCAAACCTTTCAATTGATCAGAAACATTATTGATTATAATATTTCCGTCTGCATCTTTATCTACTTCATTTTTACTGAAAGTTGCGGCTAAAGATGTATTTAATTTACCGGATGATATTTTTGTGTTATGGTTTATTACAATATCAATTCCTCTTGAGGTAGTATTAACAGCATTAGCAAAAAATTTCGCAGTAGTAGCTCCGGCATTTTCAAACAATTGCCATAATTCAGGATTATCCGCCTGAGCGGGTTTTTTAAATTGTTCTGTCAATACGACCCTGTCTCTAATTTTAATTTGATAAGCATCTATTGTAAATGTTACTCCCATTGATTCAAGGTTGCCTGTCAAACCAAGACTTAGATTTTGAGAAGTTTCTTCTTTCAATTTAGGGATACCAAATAATTGTGCAGCTCTACTGCTATTGGAAAATGTTCCGACTTCATAAGGGATACCGTCAAGAAACTGTGTGGCTGTGGCATTGAAATAAATCTGATGGAGTGATGGTGCTCTGAATCCCGTGCTTGCTGCGGCTCTAATTGCGATAGCTCCCAAATCATATCTTGTAGCTAATTTATAGTTGAAAGTAGAACCGAAATCGCTATAATTTTCATATCTTACAGCACCACTTAGCATAAAATCCTGAGTTAAATCAGCTTCTACGTCCATATATCCCGCATAACTTGTTCTATAAGCATTGGTCTCATTAGCCGGTCTGAATCCCGGAAATACCTGTGAACCTCCGGGTATATTTTTACCATAAAAACTTTTAACTTTAAGATCATCGGGAGTTGTTTGAGTGACGACTTCTCCATTTTTATCATAAGCAGCCCATGATGCTTCTTCTCCTGCATGTAATTGATAATTTTCCAATCTGAATTCAGCTCCAAGCGCTATGTTTAATCCGGAAAATATATCGCTATAAAATTTAGATAAATCCCAATTAGATGTATTTTGAGCAAAACTAAATCCTCCTGCATTAAATTCGATCGGTGTGGATGTTCCCAGTGTAGAATTGCTTGTGTTTACTATATGAAATCCAAAACTGTTTTGTCCGAAAGTATTACTTAAATCCGAATTCCAATCCCCGAGTTTTCCTTTTATTCCAAATGCAATAGATTTATCCAAAATATTCGATTCTATATGTGGTAAAAACCCATTCATAAATGCAGGAGTATTAGCTCTTCCATCGGTGTAGGCGGGTCTTCTGTAAAATCCTGCCGCTAAACCATTTCTGTATCCGATTCCTCCAAAAGCATAAAACTCCGATTTTTCTCCTGTAGGAACAGCCATATTCCAAAAGAATTTAGCTCCTCTTAGTTTTGCTTGTCCTGCTTTCATCCTGAAATCTTCTCTAGACATATTTCTTGCCACCAATTCATTGTCCGTTATATCATCATTTAATAAATCAACTAATTCCGACATTGTTGCAGCATTGGCAATAGAACTTTTCATATCGCTATTAAAAAAACTTACTTGTTGGGCATATTGCTTTATCGCATCCATATCATATTGCAATTTGCTAAGATCATAGCCGTCTTGATTAGCAAGTCTTTCAACGGCATTGTAACCAAGAAAAATAGATTTACCCATAGGTTTGTTTCTCGTAGCTGCGTTTCTTGTATTGAAAGAACCTGTCAAATTGATAAATCCCCCTTTATCTCCCAATGGAAGACCGTAATTAACATCAAGTTGAAGTTTCTCTCCATCCATTCCTCCTTCAAAATTATTACTGTTTTTACTCATTTGAGCACCTGTCGTAAGAGAAGCAGTCATTTTATCTACATTCTTTTTCAATACTATATTTATTACACCCGCCATAGCATCTGAACCATATTGAGCTGCAGCACCGTCCCGTAAAACTTCAATTCTCTCAATTGCAGCTGTCGGAATAGCGTTCATATCAGTTCCTACACTACCCGATCCAACTGTCCCGTTTACATTAACAAGAGAAGAATTATGTCTTCTTTTTCCATTAATCAAAACCAAAACCTGATCCGGCCCTAGACCCCTTAGAGATGCAGGGTCAATATGGTCTGTTCCGTCAGCAACAGTTTGAGTATTGGAAGAAAAAGAAGGAGCAACATAGTTTAATATCTGATTAACATCTGTTTGAGGTCCGAGGTTTGTTAATTTTGTCATATCAATCACATCAACGGGAACCGGAGTTTGAGTTGCGGTTCTGTTTGCATTTCTTGATCCGATTACAACCACCTCACTTAATCCGATACCTTCACTGAGTTTAAAATCCAATGTATAAGTTTTACCAGCTGCAACAGTTAGCTCTTTAGAACTAGAATTGTATCCTACATACGATGCTTCCAGTTTATAAGTACCTGGATCCAACTCTAACATGTAATTACCTTCAAAATCCGTAATAGTTCCTTGGTTGAGTTCAATTACTTTTACAGTAGCACTAACAATTCCTCCGCTATCATCTGCAACATTACCTTTAACAATTGCCTTTTGAGCGCTTAATGTAATTGCCGAAAGTAATAAAACAATGGCAACAGAAATCCCGTATAAAATTTTTTCTTTCATAATTTTATAGTTTTAGTTAAAAAATCTAATAATAAAATACTTGCGATATGTTCGTTTTGTTTAGTGCTTTATCCTTCTCAATTTAATCAAAAAATAATCAAAAATCAATATGAAGTCACAAACACATACTGCAAACATAGTAAAATATTTTATATTTGCAAAACATTTACATAATTAATATAATATACTTACTGAAAATAAATAACGATATTTAAATATTAATAAGCACTTTAATGAAAAATATTATAATTAAAGAATAAGTTTAAATCATATTTGTTAAGAAATTACCTTACTCATATTTTCTTTATTCAAAAGACAATCTATTAATATCAAATAGTATAAATTTGATATAAAACCTGCCTGAAAATAGCCCGTATATATCAATTATCATATGTTCTACAAAGGCATTTATACACAACACTTTAGTAATTGTTCTGTTAAATGAGAATTAGGTAAAAACTATCGGAGCGGAGTATTCCTTTTCTTATCCATCAGTGTTTATATAACATATTGAAAGCATGAATAAAGGAGATCCTTATTCCAATGGAACAAGCTATTTCAGACCAACTGACCCGTTGGGAATTAAGGTGACCCCAAAATTAATAAAATCATTTTATTAAAAATATTTTCATTTTTTGCCTTGATGCATGACTGAACGGTCTTGACGAAGGAGAGAACCAAAAGAGTAAACCTCTTTTGGTAATGAAGGAACCGCTACATCAGTAGTGGGTGGGTTGATAAAATCATGACAGATTAATGCTGCTGGTATTTGCTTGGCTTCATGATTAATCATCTTTTCAAATTTAAGCTCTTTGGAAGGATATTAAAATAGCCCGCTGTAAATCATTTTTCGATAATTCACCATTTATTCATTTTATCTTTTGTCTTTTGTCCTTTGAACTTTGTCCTTTGAACTTTTTTTGTAATCTGTCATTAGGGGTACTTGGTCTGAAGTGCTTCATTAGAATGTTTTATCAGTTCAAACGGTTTATTTAGATTCACATCATAGAATTATGGTGGTATGAACACTTTTGACTGATGCTCATAAGTGCTTTAATCTCAAGCATTATGATGATATAATTGAAAAAATGTTCCTGACCCCATCAAATAAACGTAAATAATACTTTTTTACTTAAAAATATATAAAAACTGATTGAAGTTGATTAGTTTAAAGAGTAGATTATTAAATTTTTGGGTCATCTCTAATTCACACTATAAAATCAATTGAATTTTTTATATCATTCATGTTCAAGATGTTATTAAAATTATTATTTTTACGGGTCAGTTGTTCTGTATTTATATATATAATATCTCTTTATCCTCTTACGATAATTCCCCAAGTCTGCTTCTATCAAGTGTTTTGCTTCTGAATAGTTGTAATTTTTAAAAAAGGCATTTCTTATTTCTGATGAACCACACACTTTATCAAACATTTTATGTCTTTTTGAAGATAATGAAAAGATATCCTTTTCAGGGTACAATTTGTGGTGCACTTGAAGAAATAAAAACTGTATAGACATAAGGTTGACCAAATTTATGTCTTCAATATAGACCTGAACACCTCCAAGATGTTTTTTTGCCCATTTAGTATAATACGGTTTATATGTCAAAGGTCGAAAAATAACCCCTTTTAATCCAAGACTATTCATAGCGTCTGCTATCTTTTTTGAATCGATCCATTCTGCTCCCAACAATTGAAATGGTAGTGTATAACCAACACCGTTATTTATCACTCCAAGCTCACCTAATATGCCGGTCGCAACGTAATAATACGATGTCTCAGCATTTGGTATATGAGGAGAAGATGGCACCCATGGTAATCCTGTTTCTTTAAAAGACATTGATCTTTTCCATCCCTTCATCGCAACAATTTTTAAATCGCATTTTACACCGCCCTTTAGCAAGCCCTCTTTATTTATATAATTTGCCAATTCACCTACAGTAAGTCCATAAACATACGGAATAGGAAATGCTCCAACAATCGAAAAATATTTCTTTTTGGCAATTGCTCCTTCAATCTTAATCCCTCCCAATGGATTTGGTCTATCCAAAACCATAAATTCTATACCGGCTTCTGCTGCTGCTTCCATAGCTAAGCCCATTGTACTTATAAATGTGTATGATCGACAGCCGATATCTTGAATATCGTATACTAAAATATCCAGCTTCTTAAGCATTTCTTTCGTCGGCTTCTTGGTTTTACCATAAAGTGAGAAAACGGGGATGCCTGTTTCTTTGTCAATAGATGATTTTATTTTTTCTCCGGCATTTGCATCACCTCTTACTCCATGCTCTGGACCGAACAATGCAACTAAGTTTACATTTGAAGCCTCATTTAAAATATCAATAGTGGATTTTAATTGTGAGTCAACCCCGGTAGGGTTTGTTATCAGCCCAACTCTTTTGCCTTCCAAATATTTAAAACCATTTTGTCTTAATACTTCAATCCCTGTTTGAACTACAGGCAAATTTTGAGATTTACAGCCAAATGCAAACAAAAATATAACCAATAAGATAAAATAATTCCTTTTCATTGTTTAACCTTTTTCTTCTTGAAATAATCAAAATTTGATAATATTAAAAATACTGTTATTAAAAATGGCATCGTTGAAAAAATCATTTTTAAATTTAGATTTAACAAACCTATTAATAATATAAGTAATATTAAAATTCCAATTCCTCCCATTCCTAAAATAGTAAGTGTTTTGTTTTGTTTTTTAAGAAACAGAGTAATTAATAAAAATATCTGACCGATAAATGGAAGCAATATGAAAGGATGGAGAAAACTCCCGGAATTATTAAAAAATTGAGATAATATATCAATTTCCCCATTAAGTAATAGCATACTATTATCGCCCCATTCAATATATCCAAATAAGGATGTGATAAAAAGGCCGAGATTTAATAGTTTATATTTTAACATTTTTTGTGTTTATAAAAAAAGCCGGTTATCGTCCGGCTTTCTTCATAATTATTTGTTATTAAAATTAGTCAACCCACATTCCAAAAAGGCCTTGTATTTATCAACATCAGGCGTGTATGCTTTGGGTTTTGTCAATATTTTCCCATCATTTCCCATCAGAACATAGTATGGTTGGGAATTTGCACCAAAATGTATCGCCTGAAAGTCAGCCCATTTATTTCCTACAGATCTAATCTTTCTTTTTCCGAATTCCGAATAGTATTGATTCTCCAATTCTTTCTTTTCATCTACATATAGAGAAATCAAGACATAGTCTTCGTTTATTATTTTATATACTTTGTCTTGACTCCAAATTTCGTCTTCCATCCTTCTACAATTCACGCAACCATATCCGGTAAAATCCAGTAAAATAGGCTTGTTTTGTTTTTTTGCATACTCCAATCCTTCATCAAAATCATGAAAGCAATTAATGTTTAATGGGCAATCTACCGGGTAAATATAACTGTGTCCCGCAGGAGGAGCTAATCCTGATAGCAAGTTGGGTGTAATAAATGTCTCAGACCGCTCACTTACTCTGAATCCTGTAGCCAAATATAATGCCAACCCAATCATCAACACACTAAAAGTTTTACGCAAAAGTGATATTTTTTGCCTAGGCGGATCAAGGGGAAATCTTATAAAACCAAGATAGTAAGCCGCCATCAACAATGCGACTATTACCCAAATACCTACAAATAATTCATATGGCAATATCTTCCAGCCCATTGTCAAATCTGCTATAGAAATAAATTTGAATGCAAGAGCGATTTCAATGAATCCAAGCGTTACTTTTATCACATTCATCCAGCTACCCGATTTTGGCATTGAATTTAACCATGCTGGAAACATCGCAAATAAAGCGAAAGGTAAAGCTAAAGCTGTTGAAAATCCTAGCATACCAAATAATGGACCAACAGGTACATTGCCCAATATTGTGGGACCTCCTCCTGTTGCCGTCTCTACCAACAATGTGCCGATAATAGGACCCGTGCAAGAAAAAGATACCAACGCCAAGGTAAATGCCATAAAGAATATCCCCAACATTCCTCCTTTGCTAGCCATACTATCCGATTTATTGGCCCACGAACTAGGTAATGTGATTTCAAAATATCCGAAAAATGAAAATGCAAATACAATAAATAACACGGCAAAAGTTATATTGAACCATGCATTTGTAGACAATTGATTTAGTGCATCTGCACCAAAAATACCGGTTACTGCCAGTCCCATCACTACATATATGACAATTATCGACAGCCCATAATAAATTGCATTCCTTATTCCGGCAGCTTTGGAACTACTTTTTTTGGTAAAATAACTTACTGTCAATGGAACCATTGGAAACACACATGGTGTCAAAAACGCCAAAAGACCTCCTCCGAATCCTAGTAAAAATATCAACCACCAACTGCTTGCTTTTTTATTGCTTGACGGCAATTCTTCTTCGCCACAACTTGTTTCAATCAATTCCTTATCAAATGTGTATTTTGTATTAGGATTAGCATCATCTTTCACAATATTATCCGAAGAAGGGCTAAGGTTTTCAGAGGCTAATTTTACTTTTTGTACAAATTTATTAGCATTCACATCAACAGCGAATTCCTTTTCCAAAAACAAACATCTCTCGTTATCACAAGATTGGTAACTGATATAACCATCCAAAGGCTTTGAGCTGTCTGTTACTTTAATCTTTTGTTCAATTATATATGGTTTGTCCCAAAGAAATTTCTTTACATTGACACCAAACATCTCATCAAATCCTTCTTTATAGTCACCTTTTTCTACAGCTTTTCCTAAAAACTCAATGCCATCCTTATTATCAAAATTAATTGATGTTGGTATAGGACCATTATCTTCTGTGTAGATAGAATATACATCCCAACCTTTTTCCATTTTGGCCGTGAATCTCAAAATCTTTTCTGAGTTTCCCAAATCTTCGATTTCAAAATTCCACATTACGGGTTCTAGCTTTTTCCTGCTTTTATTTATAGTTTGGCTTGTAGAAGCATCATCACTTTTGACGCGAGTTGACTCAACTTTTTTATCAACAGCTACGGAACTATTCTTAAGCTTTGAAGCTATTTTACTATTATCGTTATGAATTACTTTATTGTCATTTGCTTTTATAGCTGATTCTTTTGAGCTTTCTTTTTTTTTTGAGCTTTTTTTTTCTGTAGCTTTTTCTGATTCTACTTTGCTTTCTTTTTTTTCTGTAGCGACAGGCTTTAGTTTATCCAATTGTGCATCCCATCGTTTAAAATCAAAAGTAAAATCAACATCGGTGGGAGGTAAACATCTTGTGTCATCACATGTCATAAAGTTAAGATAACCTGTGAGTTTCTTGGATTTGTCCAAAACCTTGATTTTCTGAGTAAAAGTGGCATTGTGATGAAACTTTTTAATTTGCATTTCAAAGACTTTATCAAATAAAGTTTCTACATTGTTACTTTCTACCGGATTGCCTATCAGTTCATAAAAATCTCCTTCATCAAAATTGAAAGTGGTGGGAACAGGCCCTTTGTCAGGTTCAATATCTTGTGAATATAATGACCAGTTACCCTGAATTCTTGCTTTAAATATCAGATTGTATACATTATCTGATACCTTTTCAACATTCCAACGCCATCTTACAGGTCGCAATATCTGCCCATATGTATTAGAGCTTATAAAAACTATTAGAAACATTAATAATACCGTAAGTCTATTTTTCATTTTTTTTTATTCTTTTAAAAATACTTAATCGCAAATAGGTGTATCTGTAGCACTCACTACATAACTAAAAAATAACGCTAAATATTGTAAAATAAATACTCAATATAGCTTTTTTATCAACTGTGATAAAATTGAAAATGATAAATCAATATCGCAAAAATCATTAAGGCATTAACAATTTCAATTATAAGATTGTTTTTTATTCTTAAAAAAATCGTAGCAGTAAAAAAGCTTAAAGAAAATGCAACTAAATACAAGTAATTAAAAAAATCATCGGGATTATTAAAAAAAAGAAGGGCTATTGAAAATATCAAAATACCAAAAATAATATTTATTTTCTTTTGTGACTGAATACTTTTTTTTATAACAAACTTTCTATGTGTAATCAGCGTATTTAAAATTAAAATTAAATATATACCTATTATCAAATAGCTAAATAAATCAAACCCCTTCAAGATATATAAATTAAATTTGATAGTCGGTAATACAAAGGCTTCATTGTACCAATACAATCCGAAAGCGTAAAAATAAACCACTAAAAGTATTCCTGATAATAACTGAAAAAATTCTCTTGTCTTAAATGCTTTTATAGATAGAAGACTAAAAAATAAAGGTATAAACAGGAAAATATAATTTGTATAAAATAATGCAGCTATACCCAGATAAAATCCTGCATTAAACAAAAACCTTTCGCTTTGATACTTCTTGTATGTCGTGAACAAATTGGCAAATGATAAAATAACAAAAAACAACCCAATCATATGGGGAGATAAGGAATGCATCGACGGGCTAATCGAAACTAATATTATAAAAAACATCCCCGGTAATAAAGTAATATCTCTGGAAAATCTGTTCTTTATGACTAATCTATTTATTAAAACAGCTTCAAAAAAAACAATAAATATACCAACTAAAGTATGAAAAATAGGGCTTTCAGGCAATAATCGTAAAACCAAATCATAGAGGACACCTCCATTCATTGTTGTACCTAAAGAGGTAGGGTGAACCAATGAATACAAACGCAATATCACTGCAAAAGGTAGCAACAACAAGCTATTAAAAAAAAGATTTTTTTTGAATATGCTTACAATCATTAGTTAATTCTAAATTTATAGTGCAAATCTAAAGAAAATACTAAAATTAAAGTATTTATTTAGAAAATATTCGGTATTCAAATCAATTTCTTAGTTTTGCATTCTAGATGAATAATCGAAGCCAAAAATATTTTTCTTCCAAAATATTACTTTTTGGAGAATATACTGTTACTATCGGAAGTAACGCACTTGCAATACCATTTAAGCGGTTTTCAGGCTATTGGAAGTTTGATAAAAGTAAAAACAATCAAGTTTTTTTCAACTTTATCCGTTACTTGCGTAATATAAATTGGAGTAATCACAACTCAGAATTTTTACATAAAAAGATTTTGGATGATTTGAAAAAAGGACTTTATTTTGATTCTAATATAAAAACCGGATTTGGTGTCGGTAGTTCCGGAGCTTTATGCGCAGGTATATTTAATACATATTTTACCACTAAAGATCACAGTATCGAAAATATAAGTGCTATACTTGCAAAAATAGAAAGTTATTTTCATGGGACTTCTTCCGGTATAGACCCTTTGGTTTCATATCTTGATAAAGCTGTTGCTATATCTACAAATGGTTTTGAGATATTTGATAAAAGTATTATAGATATGAAAAATCATCAATTTTACTTGCTTGATTCAAATATATCAAGAAGAACGAAAAAATATGTTGATATATTTAAAGAAAAAATATTAAATGAGGACTACAAAAAGCAAATACTATATCCTCTTACATTGTTTAATGACAAAATAGTAAAAAGTTTTATTGATAAAAGCGAATCTGAGCTTTTTGAATTTTTTAATGAAATATCTAGATTACAATTTAATGGGTTTAGAGAAATGATAATCCCAAAGTTATTTAAAATGTGGGAGGATTCATTGTCATCAAAAGATATTGCTATTAAATTATGTGGCGCAGGTGGTGGTGGTTATTATTTGATTATAGCGAATAAAAATATAGATATAACCAAATTCACAAAAGATTTTACAGTTTTACCTATATAATAGAATGTCTATGTACCTATAAACTCCTTTTTAATAAAAATTCGGCTAGTTTTTTTATTTCAATTAGTTTTTCATCAGGTACTGATATAGCATTAAAATGATCCATTGCATTCTCTGTCAACTCTGCGACTAACTTGTCCGCTTGCTCTTTAATATTCAAATTGTCAAATATTAATTTTACTTTCTTTATCTTTTCGACTTCAGGAATATCAGTATTATTGTAAATTGCTTTTAATCTATCAGCAGATTCTTTGTCCGCCATTTCAAGTGATTTGAGATATAGATAAGTTTTTTTGTTTTGAACAATATCACCACCAATCTTTTTACCAAAAGTATTTTGGTCTCCATAGGTATCCAAGATATCATCTTGAATCTGAAAAGCTAAACCAAGATTTAGCCCATATTTATATAAATTGTCAGTATCTTCATCACTAGCGCCACCTATAATAGCTCCTGCCTTGAATGTAGCAGCTACCAAAACTGCTGTTTTTAGCTTTATCATCAACAAATATCTGGAAATAGATACATCATCCTGTGTTTCAAAATCCATGTCATATTGTTGTCCTTCACATACTTCTATTGCAGTATTAGTAAAAAGACGTAATATTTTATCCTTCAGTACCAAGTTGTCACAACATTCAATCAAATGCTTATAAGACATTATCATCATCAAGTCTCCTGATAATATCGCAGTATTAACATTGTATTTTATATGAACTGTTTCATTGGATCGCCTTAAATCTGCATCATCCATTATATCATCATGCATTAAGGTGAAATTGTGAAACATTTCTATTGAATAAGCTATTGGCAATGCTGAAGAGATGTCTTCTTTGAAAATATTGGCAGTCATAAGACAAGCGACAGGTCTTATTCTCTTGCCCGGTAGATTCATCAAGTAATTGACAGGATGATACAGACCAATAGGCTCTTCGTCGAAGTGATTATCATTAATATAATCTAAAAAAATACTTTTTAACTCATCAAATGTAAGCATATATTCAATTTTTTAAGATACTTTTTTCTTTCTTTTAGTTTTAAAGAATTCTACCAATTCTTTCTGTTTGTAAAGTTTTAGTTCAACAAAAGTACTCATTACAAATTTTTTCACCTCTTGATACTCTCTTCCTCTCTTATCGGTATAAACTTTCATTATCCTCTTTACATATTCCATGCTGATTTTCTTGATATTCTGATTGAATTTTTCATTAGAGAAAATGTCCATATAGATAGCAAAAGTCTTAAACATCTCAAAGAATTCCGGATAATCTTTTTCAGCTAAGTTATTAAAAAACTTAGAAAATCTATTCAGCAATGAATGTCTTAAGCACCTATTGTGATTGGAAAGCCATTCATGATTATTGTAATATTGTCTGATGGCATCAATGGTTTCCACAGCAACATAGCCATTTTCATAAACGACATCCATTAGTTTGAAAAAGGTTGTCAATTCATCATCAATGGATTTATCTATAAACTTCGAAAGATTGCCTACAGCATCAATTTTAAAATTTGCTTTATCATCTACAAACTGCAAATAATACTTGAAAAATTCAGTATCAAAATCTTCCTTCTCTTTTCTTAATTTGCTAAATACAGCAGTTAGTCTATTGAAATTTGTTTCTTTTAAATCAAAGTACATACCTAGTACTAGAGTTATCTTTACAAACTCGGGTTCAAAAATAAATTCTTCTTTATTTAAAAATTCATTTATATGAGGAACAAGACTGCTATTGTCAAAATCAGATGCAGCCCGAAACAGCAAAAACTCTTTAAGATTATTTCCGTATGTTTTCAATTCCACTATATCTTTTGGAAAAGGAGCAGACTTGTAATTAAAGTTTTCAAATTGCCTGTAATACTTATTGTATGCTATCTCCCGAACTTTTGGATCATAATAACTTGGAACTCTTTGCTTTTGTAAATATTTTCTTACACTCTTATTATTCACTTTACTCAATAAATCCGTCACCCATATATCAGTACTCAAGGCAAAACCGATTTGTATGGTTTGACCAATTCTCAATCTCAGATAATCAAAATTAGGTGAATTAGCTATCGCCACTAAAATGTCATTGAAGTGCTTTTGCGCATATTTGTATTTGAAATATTCATTAAGTTCGCCCCTCAAAACAGAATAACCTAATATACGAGGTAAAAATAGCCCCTCAAGTTCCTCATCAAGCATTTCTTTTTCTAGTGAAATTAATTGCAATGGGTCTTTGTCTGCAACAATATTATGCAATCCCTCAAGCTTAGGTTCAAACTTTTCTTGCAATTCTTTGTAATCTTCTTCTTCCTCCGTGTCTAAATATTCTGACAAGGCTTCTGAATTGAGCAATTCTTCTTTAATTGTATTAAGTTCCTTTAGATAGTCTTTTGATAAAGCTTCCATATTATTCGATTTATAAATGATATTTTTTATTGTGATTATAAAATACCTGATAAAACAACTTTGGTTTTATCAGGTATTCTTTATAAAAATAATAATGTTCGACGTCTAAAACGCCATAAAAAATTTGTCTATTCTTCTTCTTTTACCTCTACTGAAGTAACATGCATCGGCATATCAACACCGGCAACTTTTCTTCTTAAAGCATCTTTTACTTTACGCACCTCTTCAAAACGCTTTTGAATCTTCGCGTCTTTTGCTTGAACGAATTCTTGGTACTTCTTATCTGCTTGTTCTTGAGTTAAGGCTCCTTTTTTGACACCTCCCTGCAAATGTTTCTTATACAAAACACCTTTAAATCTCAAAATTGATCTCATTGTGTCAGTAGGGATTGCACCCTTCATCAACCAGTCAAAAGCTTTGTCTCTATCCAGTTCTATCGTTGCAGGTGAAGTAAGTGGATTGTATACTCCTATTTTTTCAATAAATCTACCATCTCTTGGAGCTCTTACGTCAGCTACTACAATATGGTAAAAAGGTCTTTTTGCTCTACCTCTACGAGCCAGTCTAATTTTTACTGCCATTTTTTAAATAATTTACTTGGTTTAACCATACCCAGACAATTCGCCAGCGAACACCGGGATTATAAAAAAACCATACATTCCTATCAATGTACGGTGATTCGGTGCGCAAAGGTATACTTTTTATTTGTAACTTTCAAGATATGAGCAAAGAAAAATTAAAAAAGCTATTTCAAACAATATGAAATAGCTATTTTATGATATTTTAATTAAAAATTTCAACCTAAAAGTCATATGGACATCCATATCCTTTGTGACAAGACGACAACACTACTGCTATTGTGAATATAGCTATAATTATCGTTACATAATTTAAATACTTCTTTTTCATTTTTAGACAGTTTAAATTCAAGAGATTATTACTTATTTTAAACAGAAACGCAAAGAAAATTAAAATATTTTAAAATATTATAAAAATTAACAAGAAAAACCATTATAAAGTCTAAAATACAGTAATTTTAGATACTTTTTTGGGTATTTTTGTAAAACTGGGATTAAAAATTTTGTTTTTTGTAACTCTCTGTCTCTTTTTATCTTTTATTCCGGCATCTTGGTTGCTGCTTAGTTATAAGTTAAACTTTAACGTTTTATTTATATTCTTAACATACAGTAGTACAGTTGATAATATATATATATGTATTAAATACCCTCATATTTTTGTAATTACATTAAAATCATAGTGTATATTGCGTGATATATATCGATGTATAGTTATTTATTTTTATTTTGTTAAATATTAAAATTTATTATTATGAAACTGAAATTTTTTGTATTTTTGACACTTCTAGGCATAAGTTTGGTGTATCTATCTTGTAATAAAGATGATTCCGAAACTTATCCCGATACTATTGATTTAAGAACACTGAATATGCCGCATTTTGGTACGGTAAAGGAATATGTAAACACATTTGATAAAGTAAAGGATTTGAATGGGCAAGAGTATTTGGATTTGGAAAAGCACTACGGGATAAAGACTGTTTATGGAGATTATACACGAGCAAGAATGGAACTGAATAAAATTGATACATGGGACAAATATCTACAGTTTAGAGCAAAGTGGGATGGAATAGTCGATTTTCCTGCTTTGGGTCAGAAAAAAATTGAATGTTTCCCTAAATATTTAGGCGAAATAAGCGGAGTAGATTTAAAATTAGTTTCCAATAATCTCAGTTTTAAAATTGGAAATTATTATTATTTTTACAGAGGTGAATACACAGTTATAGTTAAGAAAAACAATATGATTATTGACTTGAAATTAGATTATATCATAAAAAACAGAGATAAAGTATATGAACAAGGCTATTTAGTTGTTGAAAGAAAAATCAATAAAGGTGATATTGAACTAAGAAGTGGAGAATGTACCGAAAGGATTAATCCTCCGGGTTATCTTTGTAGAGAAAGAGAGATGGATGCAGGATTATATAACGAGTGGTTTGAGTTTTTTATAGAAAATGGATACTATAAGTATTTTGTTGTCGCAAATGCCTATGAGACATCGCATCGTAACGTTGGAGGTGTATGGGTATTAAATTATGCAAATTTACATTTTGACGGTGTGCTTACCGGAAAGTATGATATTTGTATGCATATACCTAGTGACGATCCCATGATGCCTTCAAGTATTTCGACAGTAGCAGAAAACTTACCATACCAATTACCTTTTAACCGTACTGACAATACTTGGTTTATGGAGCAATATTCAAGAGATTTACTACTTGGTTATCCAATAGGGGATAAG
>JALSPK010000051.1 GCA_026986005.1 Saprospiraceae bacterium | reverse complement strand
AATAGCTGCCATACCGGTCCAGTTATCATACTCTTGCGTCACACCGATCCGGTAGGCACTGACATCATTCCACGCTTTGGCAACGGGATCGGAAAATTTGGCATCCAGTCCGCCCAATGAAAACTCATAGTCAAAATCGAGTGATTCGTACGCCGACCAGAACGTACGCTCATAAACAAACTCTACCGTTGTTCCCGTATCGAAACGGTATGCGGCAGCAAGATTCAAAGCCGCCGGGTTGGGAATGGAGACTGCCGCATCAATGCGTCGGTCAAACATCAGTGTACCGCCGTAGTTACCGTTATCGGGAAAATAAATTGCCGCATCACCTTCAACGTCCAAATCGACATTGGAACGATACGTTGCCGCAAGCTTCAGCTCCGGGGTTGCCTGATAGCTGAGTGCCAGATTGTATCCAAAATCGAAGGTATCGCCTTCCATATCGCGCGATGCGATTGACGCACTCTTGACAACACCGCTGGTATGAACAATACGAACACCCCCTCCTATAGCAAAATCATCACTGACCCGATAAGCAATCGACGGGTTCACCTCGACAACTTGAAGGGTAAACTCATGCGCATACGTCTTAGCGGGTTGCATATTCCAACGTTTAGAGAGCCCTGCCGGTGCTACAACACTCAAGCCGAAACGAAACTGGTCAAACTTCGGTGACACATAGTGTAGCGACGGTGCCAAAAAGTTTTCGGCCTGTGAGGTCGCACCTGAGTGATTGAGGGTCCCGTCCGGATTAAAAGCGCTTCCCGTATAGCTAATCTTGGACAGCCGAATATAGGTCAATGCTCCTTCAATATACTGTCCGTCCTCTTCAAAAGCCATATTGGCAGGATTGTAATAGGCGGCATCGGCCCCGTGAGCATTGGCAATATAGGCGGCTGATAGTGCCATAGAGTTTATGGAGAGCTCGGGAAGTTTATATCCGGCACTAAACAGTAGTGTTGTTGCAGCAAGCGAAAGCAGTGCGATTTTTTTCATGTCGTCTCCTGTAGTGAATAAAGTAACGTAATCTCCTGAGCCCAGATGGTCTCGTCGATGGTCTCTAAAATAAGAGGAATATTGTCCATGCGCGCATCATTCATAATCAAACGAAAGGCTTCAAGTCCAATTTTCCCTTTTCCGATGCTCTCATGCCGGTCAACATGAGAGCCCAGATCGGGTTTGGAGTCATTAAGATGCATCCCCTGTAAATATTCAAATCCTACTATAGTACCAAATTCTGCCATAGAGATATCATAAGCCGACGGCGTACGAATATCATAACCCGCAGTAAACATATGGCAGGTATCGATGCAAACACCTACACGCGACTTGTCTTCGACTTTGTCAATAATATGTGCCAAGTGTTCAAATTTCCACCCCAAATTACTCCCCTGTCCCGCTGTGTTTTCCAAAACAAGACTCACCCCTTGCGTGCAGTCAAGCGTTCGATTCATCGCTTCGGCAATGCGATCCAAACAGAGTGTTTCGTCAATTTTCTTTAGATGCGATCCCGGATGAAAATTGAGTTTTTCCAAGCCCAGTAGTTCGCAGCGATGCACTTCATCAATAAAGGCATCGAGCGATTTGTTACGTTTCTCCTCTTCAGGATGCCCCAAATTAATGAGATATGAGTCGTGTGGTAACACATGAGCGGGTAAAATGCCACTCTGATCAAGATTCCTTTTAAACGCATCTATGGTTTGTGTGTCCAGATCTTTGGCATGCCACTGCCGCTGGTTCTTGGTAAAAAGTGCAAAAGCACGGGCACCGATTTTTGCGGCATTGAGCGGTGCATTAAAGACTCCTCCCGCCGCTGAGACGTGTGCTCCGACATATTTACTCATTCTATCTCCCTGATCTTGATAAAAACATTGTGCTTGCTATCTTTAAAATAGATTGTACCGTTTTCTACTTTGTAGACAATATTATACTCGGCGGTTTGGATATACTGCTTAAAGCCACCGGAATCTTGTTCCAGGTTACGCTTATTAAAAATAGGTTCTCCTCTGAAAACATGTTTTAATGTCTCTTTGGGATAATTTACATGTAAATATGTTGCATAAAATGCTTCTGTGCTTAAACACCCCTTTCGAATACAGATGTTCTCCTCAATGGTAAACGTCTCAACAACCTGCCCTGCCGAAAAAAGTGCCACTTCAACACCATGCTCTCCGGGTCGGACATATCCCAGATCGTTAAAGCGCAGCGTATCGGTTTTAATGGTGATGATCTTGCCTTTAGACGGTGCGTACTCTTTATAGCTACAGCCACAATACAGCAGTAAACTAGCCCATAGGATACAAGATCGCATCATGAACACTGTCGCACTCACGCAATACCTCACTGTCTAATTCAAGTTCCATCGCCATCAATGCCGCATCGAGCTGATCGGCCGATGTTGCTCCAATAATGGTTGATGCTACAAAATCAAACTGTTTGCTCCATGCAATCGCCATAGTCACCGGATGCAAGCCGGCATCGGCGGCTATTTTTAAATAGCGCTGTGTCGATGCCAAAGTCTTGTCATTTAAAAAACGTGCCGCCATGAGACGTTGCCGTTGGTTGGATGCCTTCATATAATCGCTAAAGCGTCCTTTGGCATTAGAACTTTGGTTGTATTTTCCGCTCAATACACCGCCGGCAAGTGGCGAATACGGCAGCAGTGAGATCTGCTCTTTTTGTGCCAGTATTGCAAGTTCATCTAAAAAACGACGATTCAGAAGCGAAAAATTGTTTTGAATGGATTCAAAACGGGCCAGCCCTTTGTAGTGGGAAGCACTGAGTGCTTTAGCCGTACCGTACGCCGTATCATTAGAGGTACCGATGTAACGCACTTTACCGCTTTGTACCAGTCGATCCAGTGCTTCTAGCGACTCCTCTATAGGCACTACCGTATCGGGCCAGTGGATCTGATAGAGGTCTATGTAGTCGGTTTGCAGACGCTTTAACGAACTCTCGACCGCACGTTCGATATGAAAGCGGTCGATAGCCGTTAAACCGTGACGAATCGGTGGTACGAACCACCCCGATGCCGCACCGGCAACCTTTGTAGCCAGAATGATGCTCTCGCGCGGTTTCGTCTTAAGCCATGCACCGACAATAGTCTCCGTTAACCCCGCAAGTGACTCTGAAGGAGGAACCGGATAAAGCTCTGCGGTATCAAAAAAATTCACTCCACTCTCATATGCCTTGTCCATAATACGAAAGGCTTCGCTTTCATGACACTGCGTACCAAAAGTCATGGTTCCCAAACAGATGGGCGATACGCGAAGACCGGTTTTTCCAATATAACGGTGTTGCATGCAAAGCTCCCGACTTTTTTAGTATTTTAGCCATCTCTTGCTTTATGTTACATCATGACGGTAGGAAAGGAACCATTCTCGATGTAAATGTGCAGAAAAGAAGGGGTCAGTACAGATTGGGTTTAGAGAGGATTACCTTAGGGTTTTATACCCATATTTGTTTTGTCGATGGTAATATCACTACCGTCTTTATTATTTACATATATATTTTCAAATATATTATTTTTAAATATTATATTTTTATTTATACCAATGGTTTCGCTTGTTCGAGTTAATTGGATTTTTCCTTTTGAGAAACCGGTTGCTCTGAATATATTGTTTAAATACTTTATATTCTCATTTGCATTCCTAATTAAAGTAATGTTAATTCCATAAACACTTTCATGATTTGATTCTATAGTATTGTTTTTAAATATAATATTATTTGATCCATTAAGCGACGTTAGTGCTCCTCCATGTGAATTAATAACTGTATTGTATTTTGCAGAAGAATCAAAACAACCTTCAAAGTCAAGTGCAACATCTAAATTTTCTTTTGTATAGTTAGAATACATGTTTACGTTTTGACATCTACTTGCCCACATAGGAGAAAAAGTTCTATCTATTGTATTGTTGAAGAATTCAATATTCTTACACCAAATAGGGTTTTTTGTTAGATGAGATTCGTCAGATGATCTAGATGCACCTCCATAAGCCCAAGCTCCAAAATATGTATGAGATATAATATTATTATAAATTTTTGCATTCTTTACAAATAGTAGCGAAATACCTGATATTTGATTTACATGAAAATCTTTGAGTTTTTTAGACAAATCTCCTGTAATAACATTTTCAAATACCTTAATATTTTCAGAAATATCTTTTTCTGTTACAGGACCTCCATTAGCCCAATCTTGATTATTCTCATCGATACGATTAAAGGAAAACCCTTTGCTCGGTCCCACCCAAAGTAATCCCATTTTATTTGTATTATTGTAAGCAACAACAACTTCTTTACTATTGCCAATTTTTTTTGAGCTATATATGCCTATTCCAACTGATGTATTATTTTTCCCATAAAAATTTATATTAAATATCTGTATATTTTTCTTTCCATATGCGTTTAATAATGCAGATGGTTTTGTAGATTTAAATTCTCCATCATCTATAACATGAAAATTTGTTTTATTGAAATCACCCATAAGAGTAGTGTTACTAGTTAAAAAAATACTATTAAGCTTAAAGTAGTAATTTCCTTTAGGAAAATAAATTTTTTTATTATTTTTTAAATATTGTATTAGATGCGTTGTATCATTTTTTGAGCCTTTTTGTTTTTTGTATGTAACATAATCTGATTTAAAAAAAAGTTCTTTTGGATCACTCGTTATAGAAGCTTTTTTAATTTTATTATTAGTCTGTATATTATCTTCTTCTAAGGCACTATCAGTTTCTAGTGATACCGGCTTACTTAGTATCGACATAGAACCATAATAGTCCAGTTTTTGAACATTGGGTAACAGTTTTTTTTCTACTACTTCTTTTGTTGCTTTAATAGAGCAGTTTGTTGAAAAGAAGAGTATAAACGTTGAAAACAGAACAATAGGCAGTAGTTGACGCATAAAAAACCTTTAGACCGAGTATAAATAAATTATATACACCAATAATTTAAACTTTAAAGAAAAAAACTGTTACAATCGGTATCGTAGTGAGGTACATCATAGTTTTATTATTTCTTTCATATCCCAGTTGATTTTTTGAGAAGCTTCTTGTAAATCAAGAAATTCAAAATCAGTAGTTAACCTTTCAAGTTTCTGAAAAGCACTTGATAATCCGTAATACGATTTAAATTTTCTAAACATTGACAAATCTTTTATAATGGGTTGGTCTTTATCAAAATCACGTGGATGGAAATATGTCATAACATACTTACTTCTCTTCATCATATATCTAATTTTCCAATATGGGAGTAACCTAAAATAACCACCTCCTGAGAAAATTATATTCTTCTTGGCAATCTTAAAGAGATTAATTGGAAACTCTTTTAACTGAATTCCATTAATATCGATTATAGATGGCTCTGCATGTCCATAACTTGAAAAACCTCCATGAGATCTTTTGGCAGGAAAAACTGAACAATCAATTTCTATGCCATGCTTAATAAGTTCCTCAAACACCCATTTATTTTCTTCTTTAATTGAAAACCCTGGTGCACGATAACTAATAATTTTTTCACCGGTAATATCTTCCAAAGACTTAATAGATTTTTCCAAATCATCTTTAAAAACTTTTTTACTTTGTTCATAAGCCAATTGATGCAAGTCAGAATGTGTTGCAACTTCATACCCGCTATCACTAATTCTTTTTATAATTTCAGGATATCTACGTCCCACCCAACCTAAACAAAAAAATGTTGCTTTTTGATTTTTTCGCTCTAATAATTCAAAAATTTTTTCCATATTTGCATGTAATCTAGATTCATAATTGGACCATTCTTTTTCTGTTTTAGTCGAATTATTATCTAAAATATGAAACCACTCTTCAATATCAAATGTTAATATATTCATACTGTTTTCCAATCAGAAAGATCTTTATTGATCAAAACCTCTAACTTTTCAATATCATTTTTAAAGTATTCATAAAGATACTTTTTAACTTCTAAAGGAATATCATTCTTTTTCAGCATTTTACTAGCTATTTTTTCTAGCAATGAGCGCGGAACAAAACTCATTATAACTCTACGTAGAGCATAAATAATTTTATTATTCCTATCAGTCAAAATAGCTATAAAAGTATTTTTAGGTTTTCCTGAATGGCTGTATTTTGTTTCACTATTTATCCTTATAGTTGAATCTATCTTTAAAAATTCAAATATTTCTCTTACAACTTTATTTGGATTCTTTTCCAAATCATCGAAGAGTACAACCTTGACCTTTGTGAATTCTTTTTGGAAGTGTTCAATAGCATTTGCATACATTCCACCTCTCTTATATGCCCACATCCAGTCCCAATTATTAGAAATACGAGTTTCCTCAGCATTTAATGCATCCATAAACTCTAAAGTTTCTCTACCATCACGAAGAAGATTATTATAGGCAGAGTATGCACGTTCCATAGGATTACGAATTGATAAAATTATTGGAATATCTCCTAACTCTTTTTTAATAGCAGGAACAGTATATTTATGAAAATATAAATAGTCTGAACTCGCTTCACCTACACATATATAATTATTAAGATTCTTAAATAACCTATAATATTCTTCTTTGTCTTTTACAATAATTTTATCTACAGTATCATCTCCTAAGCCATTATGAGGAAATTCTGTATGTATGGAACTAAAATATTTAGGTTCTTTTTGTTTAGGAAACCCTATATCAGGATGTTGCTTCATGTAATGATATAGTGATGTCGTCCCACAACGTGCAACACCAGCAATAATAAAATTTGGTTTCATATTATTTTCCTTCATAATTTCTTCCCAATAAACAGCTAGGTGGGAACTTAATAAAATATTTTATCATACTAGTTAAATTCCATAAAAAATGCTTACTAAATATTTTTCTTCCCGCTCTTTTTGCTTCATGGACAATATAAAATTTAGGATTATAAACAATTTTCATTCCCATTTTTTTTGCTCTGTGGCAGATATCTGTATCTTCATAATACATAAAGTATGATTCATCAAATCCATTTAACTTTTGAAAAGATGACGCCTTAAAAGCCATAAAAGCACCTCCAATCCAATCGGGATTAGCATAACTATCAGCATTATTTACAAAAAGTTTTTTCTTTAATATTAAAGAAATAATAGGATCAAATAAACAAGGAAAACTTCGATTATGTGATGAAAATGTTGATAAATCTTTACTCTCATATACTTTCACACCAAAAATATCTGACCTATCGTTGATTATTGTATTAAATAAATCTTCAAGTTGATCAATTTGCAAAGTGACATCAGGGTTGCAAACAATAAAAAGATCATCACCTTTTGCATAAGATAATTGAAAATTTTTATTATTATTTTCACCATAGCCACGAATCATATCATCTGCATAATAATGTATATTCTTATTTTTACACATAGTTTCCAAGTCAGCAGAATTAGTGTTATCAATAAGCATTATTACAACTTCAAATTTACCACATATTTTAGGGATATTAAAAAAATTATTTTTTATTAATTCATCATCATTATGTGATGTTACTGATAAATACACTTTATTCATTGTAAAACTCCTCCTCTTTTTTATAGTTATCAAATATAGCAGTGATTTTATTTACAAACAACATTTCTGTATCAGCAATAATTAGATTTTCATCATTAGGTATACCTTCTGCACCCACCTTAGTTGCAACTGTAGGTATCTTTGCAGCAAGAGTTTCTAGGGTTTTAATCTTAACGCCTGCACCATATCGAAGTGGTACAATAGCAATATGTGCTTTTTCAAAATACATTTTTAATGAATCCACAAAACCGGTGACTATAATATTGGTAGTAGCTAACTTTTTTATTGTATTCGAAGGATTTCCACCCACAATATATAATTTTACATCAGAATACTTACTTTCAATTTTTGGCAACATTTTTTCAGTAAACCAAATAATGGCATCTTGATTTTCAAATCTATTCATAGCCCCTAAAAATAATATAGAAAAAGGTTCAATATTTTTTCTTGATACATCAAAACACCAACTATCAACTTTGGGAAAAACAACATTTACATTTTCTATTTTTTCAATTTCCAAAAGTTGCTTGTCCTTATCATTTAGTACAATTATATTATCAAAGCTACGAAGTTTCTCTAACTCCCATCTCTTTTGTTTTCTAGCTTCTATGCAATAAAATAACTTTATTGGAAATGTTTTATTTTGACAATATCGTTCAAAAGATTGATATACAATATCATGCTCTACAACTTCTTTAGTCACATTATCTGAAAATAAACCTACATATGACATAGCAGCAGTGTATTCAGCATGAAACAACTCTATTGAAAATTCTTGAATATAACTTTTAATTAAAGTAACTATTTCAGGTAGATGTCTAGGTGAAACACGTATGGGTTCATATGGACAAAATAAAATACTTTTAATTCTATTTCTTTTACGGATATGAATAAAATGTGTTTTATAACAGATTGAATACATTGAACTATCAAAATATTTATTTTCAATATCATTTATAAAAGATATGAGAATGACATCATATTTTTCAGAAACTTTTTTTAAGTTATTGTAAGCTATTTTTTGCCCTGCGACTGGAATCTTTAAAGTTGGTAAATGTGCTGACACAAAAATTGCTTTTGGTTTATTCATGGTATTTGCCCTTTAAGCTTATTTGACTAAGTCGGTAAGCCAATCCAAATAAAATCCATATGAAGACATGCATACCTTTATCAAGCATAGCAGAATTAAAAAAATTTTCTATTATTGTTATGAAGAAAATGGAAAAGAACAATCCTTTATACTCCCCTTCTTTTGATAATAAATATGACGAAAAAGCTAACAACATCCAAATAAGTATATATGCAACAAAAGCAAATATTCCGAAGTGTAAAACAAGAGACAGCCATGCCCCATCTGTAATTATTTGATCTTCACCTACATATACTCCTTCAGGAATACCAAATAAAAAATTATTTGTTATACTATCTATAGCTGCTTTAAAATCATCCAAATGCTCTTGTGTAGATGCTGCGGCATAAGTATCTTTTTCTGTAAATCTATCTATAACAAAGGTCACTAAAGGATTCATTTCATATAAAATCGGTATGGCAATTAATAGTATAAGGATGGTTAACATACTCGATATAATTGTTATTGACAAACCAAAGCGGTAATATGCAAATAAACTAAATAACATAATCATATTTAAAATATTCGTTCGGGAAAGTAAACTAAAAATCATAAAACTGATTGCAAACACAATAAGAAGGTATTTCATTTTATTATATTTATTGAAATAATAAAGTGTTATAGCCAATAAAATCAATAAAAAATAACCAAAGGTTATTGGGTTTGAAACTAAACCATTTGGCCTATAAAAAACAATATCTAAGTATTCTCTCATATATTTATCTTGATCAACAGATGAAAGAAAAGGTAGATCGGTAAGACAACTCGGCAATGATTCGAAAAAAAGATATTGAACGAAAGATATTGACAACAAAACAAGACCAGCATAAAATATATTTTTTATTGTTTTGTCAATTTCTACTTTACTTAAAGATGTCCCAATATAAAAATAAAACAGGGGAAATACATAATATAAATACGTAAAAGTGATTGAGGAAAAACTTAAATCCATTGCAAAAAACATAAGCTTAAAGGTCATTATAAAAAATACAACGAAAAACAATATATTTATATAGTCTTTGACGTATTTTTTTTGAACCGCTAAAAGAAATAAATATATAATATACGGTATAGATAGTATTATTATAAAAGATATTGGACTTACAGGTAACGTAATACCACTACATTTTGATAGTGCAGAAATTACACCATTCATCATAACTAATAAAATAATAAAATTTATTAGTTTAAATTTCATTTTTCATACCTAAAATAACATTAAAAATAAGTTTAGCTTCATCTAAGTCGCCCAAAGTTGTTTTTTTTATCATTTTGATACATAATCTTAAATATGCTATTGGAATTAAGTATTTGTAAAAAGTTTTGTAGAATTCCAGTAGGTTTTTGTATTTATAATATTCTATTGCTAAATTTTTTTTGTTTTTAATATGTGTAGTTCCACCTTCTTTGTGGTAAACAATGCTTGATGGGCATGCAATAGTCATAAAATTTTTTTTACGCCCTCTAACACTCCAATCGATTTCTTCATAGTATAAAAAATAGTTTTCATTCATCAAGCCTACTTTTTCAATAAAATCTTTTGAAACAAACATTGATGCTCCTATGGCATAATCTATCTTTTGGACTGTTTCGCTTGTTGCTTTCGTATATTTTCCCAGCTCATAAAAACCAGCAGAGTATTTACAAAATTTTCCACCTAGAGCTTGTCTAATTTCTGGATTGTGATAGAATAGAAGATCTGATCCAATAATACCTACTTGATTATTATTGACTTTTTTACACTCAATTAACTTCAGAAGGGTGTCGGGCTTAACTACTGTGTCATTGTTTAGAAACCATATATATTCAAAATCATTTTGACGTTGAGCGAATTTAATACCTATGTTGTTTCCTGCTGAAAATCCTTTATTATCATTTGCTTGAATTAAAATAATTTTTTCACTATCTACAGTAATTAAGTTTATTTCATCCTCATTTATATGCTTATATTTTATTGGTTTTTGACTAATAGGTAAGATATATTGTTCTAGCTTTTCAGACGAAGAAAGTTTATGAGAAGATTCTCCATCTAGCCATTGCGCTATATTTTCAAGGGAGTCATTACTAGAAGCATTATCAACAATGATAATTTGATAGTTGGCATAATCACTTTTTAAAACACTTTCTATACATTCTACAGTATCTTGCCATGTTTTATAATTTAATATTATTGTGTACACTTTATTCATTTTAATCAATCTTCCATTCAAAAAATATTTTATTAGTGACTTTTTCTAAGCATGCAAGGTCTGATTGATAAAATTCTTGTAATTTTTTTTTAGTTTTATCTTGAATTGGTTTTTTAGACTTATGAAACAAAACTTCTCTCAACTTTTTTTTAAAGCTGACGGGCAATATGTTTGTTCTTATATTGTATTTATGTTGATAAAAATATATTAATTGGACAAGCCTATTTTTTGGAGATTTTGTGGGATTATGTAATTTTTTAAGATTTGGAACAAAGCTTTCGTCTACATCTAAAAACTTAAAAATTTTTTTCAATGTATCAAGGTTATTCTGCTTAAACTCCTCAAAAGTAATAACCATAACATTTGTAAATTCATTTTTATATTGACTTACGGGTTTACAATATAAACCCACTTCTTTATAAAACCAAAATGAATTCCATCCATCTTTTTTTCTTTTTTCTTCTAAAGCTAATGATTCTTCAAATGAATTCATTTGATCTCTACTCATGTATAGAAAATTCGAATATGCCCTTGATACAGGCTCTCTTAACACGATAACTATTGGAATATCTCCTAATTCCTTTTTTACCTTAGGAATAACAGTATTATAATGATACAAATAATGTACAGTCGCTTCGCCCCGTAATTTTTCATTTTTGGCATTTGAGAAAAGTTCCATATATGAATCCCATGTTAATCTTGCTTTTTTCATAATTGTTGATAACATTGGATCATTGCTGGCTATCTCTTTCACAATATCTGCAATAAAATAGAATGGTTCTTTCTCTTCAGGCATAAATATTTCTGGATGTTCACCCAAGTATGCAGCAATTGATGTTGTCCCAGCTTTTGGTGCTCCAATTAATAAAAAGTTTGGTTTTTTGTTTCTATTCATATAGTCTCACTTAAAAGGAATATAGTAGGTTTTATAGCCTAATTTCATTTTAACATATAAAACCAAGATTATGTTTAATAATACGCTTCCTATCATTGTAGCAAGTGCTGCTCCAATCATACCATAACTAGGTACTAATAAAAAATTTAGAAAAATACTCAATAACATAATTATAAATACCACGTTTCGAACTATATGCTGATGTCCTGTCATATTTAAAAACACTCCTACTGAACCTGTTGAAGCATTGACCATTTGCCCTATAATCAAAATCAATAAGACATTGCTAACCATTTTAAAATCATTTCCAAAAAGTTGTAAAATAAAATTAGATGATAAAATCATTACAACTGCTATTGAAATAGAACTAAAAAAAATAAGTTTTGAAGAATGCATAATGATATTTTGAAGTTCATCATATTTTTTTGTCCAATATAATTCAGAAAATTTTGGTGCAGAAATGGTATTGACTACTTCCAAAGCCAAACTAATCAACAAGGATAATTTCAATACGACACTAAAAAGACCCACCTCTTCTGTTGTAGAATAAATCTCTAACATATACAGAGAAATATTACCTAATACAAAAGCAATAATAGCAGTCATCATCATTGGCATTGAAGTCTTTACAAGTTCTTTTTTATTTAAATTTGTTATTTTATTTGGTTTAATATTTTTTATGTAGTTGGTTATAAAATAAACTGCATACATTGCACTCGCCATAATCCCCACCCCTAATGTGTATATTGGTAATAGTGTATCATTTATAAACAAGCTAATAGTTATTAATAATATAATATTAATTAAAGGACGGTTTACACTACGTAAAAATTCTGAAATTTTAAGTTTTTTTAGTCCACGAATATACTCAACACTTATATTCTGTAGTGACATTAAAGGCACCAAAAATGCAATAAACTTAAGCGCTGGTATATAAACAGGATTATCAAATATTTTAAGAGCAATCATCTCAGCAAAAAAATACAAAAGAATGCCAATAATCAAAGAAAAAGGAATAATTAACTCAAGAGCATATTTATAAAGCAACTTAAGCTTATATTCTTCTCTAGTCTTATTAAACTGTCCAACATATCTCAATATAGAAACATTCATTCCCATCATTGCAATTATTGAAAAAAATGTCAAGATACTTAAAGTAAGGCTATAAACACCTACTCCCTCTGCACCATATTTACGAGAAATAATAAGAACAACAAGATACCCTAATAGCATTCCGCTAATTTTGAATACAAATGTTACAGCACTACCAGTAAGTATCTCCCTTAAGTGTATATCACTATTAAGTTTTTTTCGTAATTTATTTATCATTATAGTCTCTTAAAATGATGATCAAGTCTTTGCACAAATCATCTCCACTAGTTTATTGCCAACATGAGCTTCAATAAGCACTAGATCAATTTTACTTAGGTTTTCTAACTTATGAACTTCACCCATTTTAATACAAGTCAATTCATTAGGTCTAACCGAAGAACTTTCTTCTCCTACTGTTGCTATTGATGTTCCGTTCACTACAATCCAATACTCATTTCTATGAAAATTATTTTTGAAAATTTAAGTGCTTGGTAGACTTAGCCGCAATACGTTTACTCTTATAGCCAATGGTATCTTCTATAATAGTGCAAGTTTCCCAAAATCTGTGAGTAATTTTTGAGGCTTCATAAATAACGGGTGCGTAAAATTTTAACTTTTTCAAGAAAGTGTCTGCTCCAAAACAGAACATTACACTATTCCAATGGTAACTTCCTGTATCAACGTGTCTTTGTGTAGTTTTTGCATTTGATTTCTCTTTGAGAGAGACAATAGTTAATTCATCAAGTTTAATGCAACCATAATCTATTTCAGGATAATCTGGTGTGATTCCAAAAGCGGCAGGCTCTTTTGGATTGAGATCAAAATATGCAACTCTCTTGGCGGGTATTGTACCACTTTTTCCAGAGCAAATAATATTAGTCATTTATTTTTCTTGTGGTGTTAAATTTAGGTTGTAAAATAAATTTTTATTTTTCATATTTGTTTTTTATATACTTTTCCAAATACCATTCAACCGTCTTAACAATCCCGCTCTCAAAGTTCTCATCGGCTTTCCAGCCAAGTTCGTTTTCAAGTTTTGTAGCATCAATAGCATATCGTCTGTCATGTCCTGCTCTGTCTTCTACGAATGTTACAAGTTCTTTATAGCTTCTTTCTTTTGGAACTTGTTCATCAAGAATGTTGCAGATAGCATCTACAATTTGTAAATTAGTTCTTTCATTACGCCCACCAATATTATAAACGTTTCCTGTTTTACCTGCATGGTATACTAGATCGATTCCCTTACAGTGATCAAGCACATAGAGCCAATCTCGAATATTTTTTCCATCCCCATAAATAGGAATGCTCTCGCCTGCTAAAGCTTTTCGTATAATAGTGGGGATTAGTTTCTCGTCATGCTGTTTGGGTCCATAATTATTGGAACAGTTTGTGATAACTGTATCTAAACCATAGGTTTCTTGGTATGAGCGAACTATCATATCACTGCTTGCTTTAGAAGCCGAATAAGGCGAGTTTGGAGCATAAGGAGTCTCTTCTGTGAAAAGATCTGTCTCATTAAGTGTTCCATAGACTTCATCTGTTGAGATATGATGAAATCTACATGGGTTATCTTTCCACGTAAATGGCTTCTCCATCCAATACTTATACGCAACATCAAGCAATGTAAAAGTTCCATTTACATTGGTCTCTATAAAAACAGCTGGGTTTTTAATAGAGTTATCTACGTGCGACTCTGCAGCAAAGTGGATAACGCCTTGTACATCGTATTCTTTAAAGATGAACTCTACTAATTCACGATTGCAGATATCACCTTGAATAAATTTATAGCGAGGATTGCCTTCGCACTCTTCTAGGTTTTTAACATCTCCTGCATATGTTAACAAATCTAAGTTTACTAGATAATACTCTGGATACGTTTCTAAAAAATAGGGTACGAAATTACTGCCTATAAATCCTGCTGTACCTGTTAATAATATTGATTTCACTATCTTCCCTCCCTCATAGTTTGTAAGCATTCATCTAGGCTATCTTTCCAAAAAGGGATGCTTAGATTAAACTCTTTTTTAATCTTTGATTTATTTAATAAACTGTAGTATGGTCTTTGTGCTGGAGTTGGATACTGTGAAGTTTCTATAGAGTCTATCTTACATGGTAGCTTTGCCATTTTCATGATTTCTTTTGCAAAATCATACCAGCTTAAGACTCCTTCGTTTGAGTAATGATAGATTGCCACGTCACTACGAGAAAAGCAAGGCAGTCTGCTCTTTTGTCCAATAATATCCAATACCACTTTTGCTAAATCTCTTGCATACGTCGGCGTACCAACTTGATCAAAAATTACCTTCAATGCATCGCGCTCTTTGCCTAAGCGTAACATCGTTTTCACAAAGTTATTTCCAAAGCTAGAGTACACCCATGAGGTTCTGATGATCAAGCCATTTGCAGGATTCACATGTAAAAATGCTTTTTCACCATCATATTTTGTTTTTCCATAGATACTTTGAGGATTTGTATTGTCAGTTTCAAGGTAAGGTTTAAAGTTTTTCCCATCAAAAACATAATCGGTTGAAATATGGATAAGTAAAATATCCATATCTTTAGCAATCTCAGCCAAGTTTCTAACCGCTAGATTATTAAT
>JALSPK010000050.1 GCA_026986005.1 Saprospiraceae bacterium | reverse complement strand
TGCCATTAGATTGCTTGATTGATAGTTCATACTTCTTTTTTATTATCTAATACAGTAAGAACAAATGTAAACGAATTATATTGTTAGTGGTATAGTATTCCTTTATTGTATCCTATAGATTTTAAAAGATCCTTCTACTTTACTTAATGGCCAATCTTGATATGGTAATCCGTTTCCTAATTGTGAATCTTTAAATTTTCCAATAAATACTCCTTTAATATAATCACCTTTTGAGCCAATTTTACTTATACTCACGTATCCATCATACGAACTTAAATCAGGAAACTCATTAAGGCTTTCTGTTGGAAAATATATATCTACCGTGGCTTCTGTAGGGAATTGATAGTTTTTTATTTCTGCTCCCTGAGTAGTTATTAGAATCCTGAATCGCTTATCAAATTCATTCTTAACAGTTTTCGGATCAGTAGCAATAATAGACAATATGTCATTGCCGTTTGCATCCGTTGAAATAATTGCCTGAATATTTATTATGCCATCATCATTAAAAAAATAGTATGTGCCGTTAAAATCAAATCCGATATAGCTATGTGCTTTCTGGTCTTGAAAATTTTCTTTATTGCATGAAAAACTAATAATTAATATAACGAGGATTAGATATGCTATTTGTTTCATTTTGTTTAGTTTGCTTAATTTATTAGAGTCTATCCATAAAATCATTAAATTTCAAAAATATAGTACTTTATGGGCAAAATATTAATTAAAAGTTTCTTTTTTAGACTTGCCAAGTTTCAAAAACTTGGCAAGTCTTGGTTTTTGAAACCAGGCAAGTTTTGTTTTTTTTAACTTACTAAGTTTATTTTTCTGTATTATTTCCCAATGCAACAAATTTTGAAATATACTTTTTGTTTTTTGAACTTGCTTTGATTATATACAAACCCGATTTAATATTGAGATTATTCAATACTATTTTATTTGATAATTGTTTTGTTGTTTTATAAACAGTTTGTCCTGTTTGGGAGATTATCTTTATCGAAACCAAACCATCCTGACTATTTGGGAAATTTAATATAGCGGTATGTCTTACAGGATTTGGCGATATTATCATTTTACCATATGCATCAATTATATTCCGTGTAGCATTTACATTGCTTGTCAGCCTTGTAAGGTAAAGGTTTTTATCATCATCGCCATAAGTTTTTCCCGCTATATAAATCATATTGTTTACCGGATTGTAACGTGCGACTATTGCCTGGTCAAGTTTGCTTCCTTCCAAATTCCAATTGGTTATACCATATACGGGATTTTCCCCAAAGGAATTATTTATTTCACCATTTTCTATAATGGTAAAAGCGTAACTGCTTTCCCACGACCATTTCTCTTCAAATTTGCTTCCTGCTATAAGGTAATTATGGTTAGGTAATTGAGTTATGGAAAAAGGTTCATCCAATTTTTTAGCATCAAAAATATCATAATATTTGAGTCCGTTATGTCCGAAGTTATCGTCTATATCCCCTTCGTAATTGAATTTTGCAACAAAAACATCCGAATCGGATGTTCCTCGATTTATTGGGCCTGTAGCTATTATTTCATTATTATTTGTTATTATAAAATCATTAGCATAGCATCCGTTTACAGTGTTAATACCGAAATATTTGTACTTATCCAAACTTCCGTTTCCATAAATATAAAAAAGGTCTAAATATGTATAGTCTGAACTTTTGGAATATCCTGCTACTATCAATTCATTTCCTTGAATTAGCAATGATTTATTAAAATTGTTGTAACCATAATCTCCTAAGTATAAAACCTTACCATTATTGAATGAATTATCTACAAATCCACTTGATGTTAATTTAAAAATAAATTGATCAAGATCTTTTGTTATCCCTTCTATTTTTGCATCGCCGGAAACATAATACTCTCCGTCATTATAAACTACAATATTTTTTATTCTTTCTATGTCAGATGATTTCTCTGAAAAATCAAAACGCACTATTCCTTGCTGTCCAAAACTATTGTCAAAAGTCAGGTTTCGGTTAAGTCTTATAACATAACTGTCCGAACCAATCCAGGTGTAACCGGTTATCAATATTTTACCTGACGACTCAATTGCCAATCCCGAAGCATGATTATCTTTATTGTCAACGTTAATTATTTTTGTGCCGTCAATAGAGCCGTCCATATTATACCTTATCACAAATATATCAAGATTTCCTGCCGAATAATCGACAGTTCCGGTTATGATAATTTTTCCATCCTCTTGAATTAGCATATTTACTTCACTCAAATAAATATCTGCTTTTTCAGTTATAAAACCATTGTTTCCGAATGTCTTATCAATAATACCGTTTTGGGCTCGAGTTATGTATATTGAAATTAAAAATAATGTGAGTGTTAAAATTGTCTTTTTCATGATGATAAATTTATATGTTAAATAATTGTTTGTATTATTTTTCACTTTTTTGAACCTCAAGGGTGGATTTCGGGACTATAACATCATAGTCTTCAAATCCTTTTCTAACACCTTTGGCTTCCCAGAAAAAGTTATAATTACCTTTTCCGTTGTACAATTCTTCAACCCAAAACCCATCATTTGTGATTTCAGTTACCGCAAGTCCTTTTGATTCGGCAGACATCGGAGTTAATTGGACTGTCAATGTCTTCGTATTTATTATTTTTTTAAAATGATTTTTGAAAGAGATGAAAACTTTTCCGGTTGTTAATTTGCCGCGCCCTCTATCATAAGCAGCTGCTTCAGGACCTTCAAGACTTGCATACATTATCAGCTTATCATTATTATCAGGATCGGGTGTTACAAAATTCTTGACATCTGCAAAAATATGTCCCTTGTCATTGTCGTCAACATACATACCTGCCCTGATAGTACCGTTTTGATTGGATACTGCCATATACCCATGATCATGATTAGTGCCGATTACATTTAATTGACAAATAGTTTTTCCTAAATTATTATATGTAAGCAATGCTGTATTGCCACCTAAAAAATCTACAATATTTAATTTAGGTTCACCATTCTCTCTATAAAGCGAAAGATTACCATTCTCATTATTTATATCTACTGTTTTAAATCCGGCGGGACTACTCATTTTGATACCAAAATTTCTATTTATCTCAATTGGTTTGAACTGTGCACCGAAATACTCTGAAAAAGAAAGTTGGTCATCATTAAGAAAAAATCCTTTATTCTGGCTATCGGTAAATGAATAAATGCTATGTGGCTCTATTATAAATTCGCCATCGATACTATCAAAATGAATGTTTTCATTCCATAAGTGTAGGACAGGAGTTTCGGGAAAATCACTTTCAAACCATACATCACCTCCATTTAATACGTCTATATGATAGGTACGTTGTGTATCAGCACTCAAATTTTCAATTACAATAGGATAATTTGCAACACCCCATTTAAGATTTAAAGTATCAGGCCAAACCAAAGTAGTATATAATGACCACAAATCTGCAATATAGTTATGAAATGTATCTGTTCCACCGTCTATCCACATAGTGCTGTTACTATAATCCCACTGAAGTTGTTGAATTTCATTGGTGCTATCTGCATCATTATCATCAACAGCATCAATAAAAGAGCCACCGTTTTTGCTTAGTGTCACGGTATTACCTGTTTTGGAAAGGGTTTGTATCTCATTTGTGGCATTATTGTCTGCATCGTCAACAGCATCTTCAAACGAGCCACCGTTTTTGCTTAGTGTTACAGTATTACCGTTTTTAGATAATGTTTGTATCTCGTTTGTGGCATTATTGTCAGCGTCGTCAACAGCATCTTCAAACGAGCCACCGTTTTTGCTTAAATATACCCATTTGCCACTTTTAGTAAGAGTCTGTATCTCATTTGTAGGATCTGCATCTGCATCCGTTGCACCTGTTGGAATAGTTACTTTATTGCCGTTGGAAATACTCAATTCATTGGAGTTTGAATCAAATGAAAGTGTTTGCAATTCATTAGAGGGGTCATGATCAGCATCATCCGTATTGCCACATTTGTCTGCGAACATTGCTGTAGGTACTTTCGATATTAAATTTGTACCATAAAATACATAATTTCCGTTTCCGTTTACATCAGCATCTATTTTGAGAAAATACTTGCCATTTGACCAGTCGATATTATTGAGATTGCCACTGATATTGGTGCCTTGACCTATATT
>JALSPK010000049.1 GCA_026986005.1 Saprospiraceae bacterium | reverse complement strand
AAAAGGATATAAAAATGGAATATCCATTGACAAACTTGCAATAATCACAGGTCTAAGCGAACAAGAAGTACAAAAGATAATACAAAAGCATAGTAATTAAAAAAAATCCACCTTGCAATCCTTACTACAAAAAAACTACTCGGATCTCGGTATTGACTTGAATTTTGTCAGTGCGGGCACTTCGGATTTGGGTTTATCGGCAGGTAATAATGATGTGGAAACACACAGATATTACTTCACTTCCGACCACCTCGGTTCGAGCAATGTCATCACGGACACCTCGGGCACACCGGTACAACAGATAGAATATATGCCGTTTGGAGAATCGTATGTGGACTGGCGCGAGCTCTCATGGAACACTCCCTACCGGTTTACCGGCAAGGAACAAGATCCCGAAACAGGGTTGTACTATTACGGAGCCAGATATTACGATGCCAAAATTGGTAGGTTTATGAGTGTGGATCCACTGGCGGAAAAGTACCCCGGCTGGTCACCCTATAATTATGTACTTGGAAATCCAATCAGCAACATTGACCCACAAGGAGATACCGTTCGTGTGAGTGTTGGTAATGACCAGTTTATTAACTATACTCTAGGGATGGAATACAAGGGTGATAATAAATTTGCACAAAATGTAATTGGCTCTTTGAATACGATGAATACAAGTGAAGCGGTGGCTACGGTTCTGAATGAATTAACTGTATCTGAAAATAATTTTTCATTTGTGAATGTATTTTCAAAAGATAAAAACGGTAATCCAGTAGAAGGTGTTAGGTTTAGGCCAGGAAAAAATGGAGGTGGAATAATAGAAGCTGGAGCATCAGCAGAGGTTGGAACAATAGCCCATGAATTATTCCATGGTTATCAGTTGAATTTGGGCATGAACGCTGCAACAACAGCAGGAGAGGTAGGAGCCTATCTGTTTCAAGAAGTAGTTTCTTTCCAAGCCAGTATTCCATTCGGTTCAAGTATTTCCACAACTAAATATGGTGAAAAATATGATGCGTCATTTAACAATCTAATCTTTAATGGATATAATGATGCTGATTATATTTCAGCTAATATATTTTTCAAGTTTAGTAGTAAAAATGTAACAGGGTTATATAACAAAACCAAACGACAGTTTAGCCTATTTCCTAAGCCACCAATAGCAAAATTTCTTCCAGCATTTAAATAACACTAAAAATACTGAAGATGAAGTTTTACATAATATTAATTTTTATTTATTCAACTGTTTTTATTGGGTGTCAGAATGTTAAACAAAAACATTATGATAATGAGCAGAAAAACGACATAGTTGATGTATCATCTAAAATACCATATGCAGTTGAAGGATATGATCCAAATTTTACATTGCCAGAATCATTATCAAATCAAGGTAAGGGAAATGCCGTATTAGATATCTTTCTGAGTGAGAAAGGAATAGTGGAAGGATTTAATCTAACTTTTCTAAAATGGGTAAATAATAATTCGGATACACTTAGACATTATAAATATGCAAATCACATTTTGCAACGGACTGAATATTCCAAAGAAATACAAGCGTTTTTGCCCTTGTTTAAGGAGTATGTTTCAGATTTAAAATTTGTGAGAAAAAAAGATGTTTCAATTACTCCGAATTCAAAATATCTCATAAGTATTCCATTAAAGTTAGAATAATCTAAAATATTACTTTTGCTTTAAAGTTAGTCATAAAAGTATGGCTATGATTAAAAAGTGAGAAAGTTTTTGTCGGTCGGTGGAGTCCATACACTTATACGCTTGATAATCCGGTGAGGCTGGTGGATAGGGACGGGATGGATCCTGGCGATCCTCCATTGGGAGCAATAATAGGAGGAACTTTAAGGGCTGCGTTTGACAATATTGGAGTTTTTGTGTTAAAATATTCAAATAGTATTCAAGGGCAGATTTTAAGAGATGCGCATATAAGTATTAGATTTGGAGTTTATGAAGATCTTCATTCTCAAACTGGAGTTAGTGTTGCTGCTGAATTAGCCAAAAACACTTCATTTTTTGATGATGTTAAAAATTTATTTACTTCTTCTTTAGACTTAGCTCCATTAGCGCCTGGTAAAGAAGGTGTCGCTATGTTTGCTAAAACTCCAAGTATATTAACAGAAGAGTACAAAGTAGCAGTATATGCTTTCAAACATATAGCTTCTAATAAAGTAGCTTGGAAAGATATTATTTTATCAACAAAAAGTGGAGCTTCAAAATTTTTGCCTGACATTAACTATAATAAAATCACTTTAGAAGCTTGGAAAAAAGGTCTTAATGTAACCAATGGAAAACCATGGAAAGTATTTCGTAGTAATGATATCATTGGAGCATCAGCAGGAAGAGAGACCAATTACATGAGAGTTGAATTAACAAAAAGTACAAATGAATTACATTCATCTCCCATAACTAAACAACAATATGAAAAATTATTAAAATAACGATTATAGTCGAAGATATGAAAGAATCTGATATTGATTTAAAAAATTGGGATATTATTAAGTCTGATATTTTTGAAATATCTAATAATTTGGATGAGTCTGCTCTTTCAGAAGACTTATTCCAAATAAAAAACAATAATTTTATAGTTGATTCAGGTTGGTATGAAGGAATCAATTCTTTTATCACTTACTTGATCAAGGATGATAATTGGGAAAATCCTGTAATAAAAATAATAAGTAAAACAAAGGAAAATTGCCTTGACGCAATTGCTTTTTGCATAAAAAACACGCCGGTTTAGTATTGTTTTAACTATTGTATTTTATATATTTACTTAATACAAAAGCCATAAAAGTATGGCTATACTATGGACAGATTTATGAGCGTGGATCCGCTGGCGGAGAAGTACCCCGGCTGGAGTCCATACGCTTATACGCTTAATAATCCGGTGAAGCTGGTGGATAGGGATGGGATGGAAGCAGAGGAAATTAAAGGAGATTATTATGATAATAAGGGAAAATACATTGGTACTGATGGAATAGATGATGGTCGGATTTATATAATTAATACACAAAGTATTAAAGATTTTCAATCAATGTCTTGTGATGCATTACAAAGCAATAGTATTGAAGTTGAAATTTCATCAGCGAAGAACAAGGAAAAAGTTTTGGTTAATTGGGCGTTAAAGTATCAGGGATTAAGTAGTAGATATAGCAATAATCCTAAAGGTGATCGAGAATTTGCTATGTCTCTTTTTTCAGGAGAAATAAATACTGAAAATGGTACTAATGAGGTATTTGTGGAAGGCAATACTGTTAAAGGACGTAAAGGAGTAGATGGTGTATCATTGTTTGATTCAAAATCTCCGATAGAAGGGTGGAAAGCCACGGAAACAATACATACACATAGATGGGGCTCAAGTGGAAATTTTTCTAATAGCAGAGGATATTTGGGAGATGATGTTTCATATGCTGTTAAAACTGGGAATCCGTTATATTTGGTAGCCCCTTATGCTCAGTACATAGGTAAATTTAATCCTAAAGCTTATACAAAATATATTAACAATGGAAGATCGTATAAAAAAGCACAAAAATATTCAACCAATAAGAATGCAATTAAGATTAGGTAATATTATTTTTTTAATTATTTTGATAAGTCTTATTTATATAAGTTGTAAACAGGAATATGGTGAACTTGATGGGTTTTTTAAAAAAATGGAATCTAATATTCCAAATATTCTTATTACTGATTTTACTAAAACTAACATAGATAGTTCAATAGTGAATTTTGAAAAATATAAACCAGAATTTGTTAATGCTTTCAAGATTGTATTAAGTGATAGTACTGAGGCATCTAATATCAAAAAGGTTTTTAAATCTTATGGAATAGATCTTGTAGGAAAGCAAGTTGAATGGACGATTACGGCTTCCTTTCATAAATATTTAAATGGAAAAGAGTACAATATTCCACAAATTCTGGATCATATGATTCAACTATCTGATAGTTTGGATGAAATAAAGTATGGTTATCTTAGATACAAGAATTAAATTTGAAAAATATGATTCATACAAAGAGTAAGTGATGTTATGATATTCGTTCATTTACCTCTTGGTATGCAATGGGAAGGAGGACACTACCGCAAAGATCCTGTAAATCCTCCTCCCACTCAAGGGAACTTTTTTACTCCCCAGAACGTTATAAATAAATACCGTTACAATGGTAAGGAGTATATTGAAGATTATGGATTCGGATTGTATGATTATGGAGCTAGGTAGTATGATGCTGCTGTAGGTAGGTTTATGAGTGTGGATCCGCTG
>JALSPK010000048.1 GCA_026986005.1 Saprospiraceae bacterium | reverse complement strand
AACTAATTCTTTTTCTATTTCACCACCTTGGTAACTGTTTGGTATAAGGATTCCCCCATAAACACCGGATTAGTCAACTTAGTATTCGTCCTTGGTCTATCGGCAGGTCAAATGTTTAGATGTTAGCCTGCGTGCTATTTAATAAAACACTCTATAAAACCAAAGTTTCGCTTTACCATACATTTTCTTTGCCCAAGCTTTTACATCAAATTCTGCTTTAATATCAACAGCTCCAAGCGTTAAAACTTTTAATAATGGCACTGCCAATTTCGCTTTTACGGACAAATTACTTTGCTCATCCTTAAATTTTTGAAATTGCTCTTTCATTTTTTTGTTAATTACTGCAATATTTGCTTCAAAGGCAGGAACTAAGAAAGCTTCTATCTCATTAATTACTTTTGTTTGTGTTTTCTTGGAGTAGCCTTTAAATTTATTTAGTATTTGTTGGATGTTATTCAATGATTTTATGAAATCTTCGTCGTGTTTGTCGTGGCGTTCGTGTAATTTAGCAAATTCGTTTTTAAGAAATTCATAAATTTCATCGTCAGTTTTGTTCTGTCCCATCATCTCTATACCATTTAGCAATACGCCTGGGTCTATCATCTTCCGTGATGCACGGCATTGGATTGAGTCGTTTGTGTTTACAAAATAATTTTTTATTCAGCGCTTGGCAAAATTTTATGCTATCATACCAATTTACTCGTTCAACCGGTCGTCGTTTTCCTTTAAATCTTGAAGGATTATTGCCTGTTACGGCTTGGTAAAGTTCTTGGGTTACTTGGTATTCTGCCATATAAAAATCGGCTATTTTTGTTTTTTTATTGAGTTTTTTAATTATCCCTTTACCTCCCTCTACTTTTACAAGCCTAAACTCCGGCAGGTCGGGGTGTTTTATTGTAATAATACTTTTGTCTTCGGAAAAAACAATGTGTTTATTACCGGTAAGGTTTTTTTGGGGTTTGTTAGATATGCTCATAATTTACTTTTTATTTAGTGTTTGTATATAAAATAGCCTTGAAAAGGCACAATCACAGTTAAAACGTCTATTGTTATTTCTGTAATGTTCATCATAATTTATATTTTAATTAAAATTTCTTACAACAAATATAATATTTTAATTTTATTATTAACATATAAAGTTTTGGATAGGCAGACGCAGGTTAACATTAGTCCATAAAATTACTGTAAAATAATATATATTTTACTTTCAAAGCAACCAAACTATATTTTTATGCGTATTAAGGGGTATTATCCGGATAAAAGAAAAACCGTTAGAACTTATGAACAAATGGATTCATCATTTATATATTGCCACTCTGGTAATAATAGAAATAGTAGTATTTGTGTTATTGGTACACAAGGGATATGATTATTATAAGTTGCCATTGGAGGAAAGACCGTTCTCCGAAGTACATAAAGCATTAAAACCCGGTGGAATGTTGGGACATGGATATGGTATAATCGGTACTCTTATGATGATTGTCGGAGTATTTGGTTATATGATCAGGAAAAGAGTAAAGGCTTTGTATCGTTTGGGAAGATTAAAATATTGGTTGGAATTTCATATTTTCCTTTGTACTTTGGGGCCAATGTTGGTTTTATTTCATTCTGCTTTTAAATTCGGGGGATTGATATCTATAAGTTTTTGGAGTATGGTTGCAGTTGTATTAAGTGGTGTTATAGGACGTTTTATTTATATCCAAATTCCAAGAACCGTGGAAGGAGAGGAATTGAATATTGAAGACATTCAAGAGATGCAGGAGAAAATCAAAACAGACCTAAGAGATAATTATGATATAAAAGAAGAAACTTATAAGAAATTAGTATCTTTCTTAGATTCAAAAGAGGAAACCCCGGGGATTTTAGCAACGATTTTTAATTTTAATTTTTCAGAGAGAAAAAAACTATCAAAAATAAAGTCTTTATTGAAAAAAGAAATAAGCAAGGAACATTTTAATGATTTTATAAATCTTATCAAAAAGGAGATTTCCCTTAACACAAAAATCTCACATTTGAGTTTAATGAAAAAATTATTTGGATATTGGCATGTTATTCATTTACCATTTGCATTGATTATGCTTATTATTGCCATTGTACATGTCGGTATTGCCATCGCTTTCGGTTATACCTGGAAGTTTTAATTATTATTAATAATTTATAGATATTTATGGAAATACTAATTGAAGAGATTGTTTTATATGGAGGTTTTGCAGTATTATCGTTAATTATTGTTATATTTTACTTGAAAAAGAAAAAAAAGCAATCAAAAATAGTAACTGTAAAAATTGAAAAGGCAATTGAAGATAAAATACACGAACCTGTTTCATTACATCCTCATGTGGATATTGATTTTTGTATCGGAAGTGGCGCTTGCATTACGGCTTGTCCTGAAAAAGATATCCTAGGGTTAATAAACGGTAGGGCTACTCTTGTAAATGCTTCGGAATGTATCGGTCATGGCGCATGTTTACACGCTTGTCCGGTTGAAGCTATTTCTTTAGTTATTGGTACGGAAAAAAGAGGTGTTGATCTGCCACATGTCAATGAAACTTTTGAAAGCAATATAAAAGGAATATATATTGCCGGTGAACTCGGTGGTATGGGATTGATAAGAAATGGTGTGGAACAAGGTATGCAGGCTGTAGAAAATATCGTAGCTAATGGAATTCCCCAGGAACATAATATGGAGTATGACTTGATAATAATCGGAGCAGGTCCAGCAGGTGTATCTGCAACCTTGACAGCAAAACAAAACGGTTTAAAATTTTTAACAGTTGATCAGGACACTCTGGGAGGAACAGTAAATTCTTATCCTAGGGCTAAAATAATAATGACTCAACCTATGTACTTGCCCACTTATGGAAACGTAAAACTGTATGAAACATCCAAACAAAAACTTCTGGATATCTGGAATGAAGCATTTGATAAAAATGGTATTAAAATAAAAGAAAAAACTAAAATTGAGAGTATTGACAGTTTGAAAGACGGTTTTAAGGTTATTTCCAAAACGGGAGAAGAATTTACGACAAAAACCGTATTGCTTACTATCGGACGAAGAGGAACACCGAGAAAACTTAATGTCCCGGGAGAGGAGGAGTCGCCAAAAGTGTTTTACAGACTTCTTGACCCGGAAAGAATGGTTAATCAAAATATCTTAGTTGTAGGAGGTGGCGATTCTGCACTTGAATCTGCAATGCTGTTAATGCATACTAATAAAGTTATTTTATCATATCGAAAAGATGCTTTTGCCAGAGCTAAATCCAAAAACAGACAGAATATCCAAAAAGCAATAGAGGAGAAAAAATTGGAAGTACATTTTAATACAAATGTCGTAAGTATTGAGGAAGATAAAGTAAAAATGATAAATAATATAACAAATGAAGAATACGAAATCCTTAATGATTTTGTCTATGTCTTTATAGGTGGTCAAATGCCTAATTCATTTTTGAAAAATATAGGAATTGAGATACATACAAGATTCAAATATACACTAAAATCATTTAGAAAAAATTAAAATAATGAATATACTTAAAAAGATTTATAATAAGATATTTTCAGTTGCAGCCGCCGGTATTTATATGGTGATTATAGCTATTACAATCGGAGTTGCAACATTTATAGAAAATGACTTTGGAACAAGTGCAGCCCAAAAGGTGATTTTTCAATCTACTTGGTTTGAAATTTTATTGTGGTTGTTCGGTATAACAGCTTTGGTCAATATTATCAAATACAAAATGTACAGATTGAAAAAGTGGCCGGTTTTTATATTTCATCTTTCCTTATTATTTATATTAATTGGCGCCGGAATCACAAGATACTTCGGAATGGAAGGTTCAATGCATATAAGACAAGGTGAATCGACCAATATGATCACATCAAGAGAGCCATATCTCAATTTTGAAGCCATTGCGGGAACAAACAGATTCAGGTTCAATGAGAAAGTACTATTTGCAGCTATCGGGAGCAATAATTTTAATAAAAGTTATCAACTCGGAGATAAAATATTGAATGTAGAATTAGTCGATTTTATTCCCAATCCTGAAATGAAAGTTACGGAAAGTCAAAACGGTGAGCCGGTTCTAAAAGTTGTAGTTGCAGGTAAAATGGGAAGAGAAGATAGATTCCTTAAAAAAGGTGACATTAATAATTTTGGAGGTGTAATTTTTAATTTTGAGGAAAAAATACAAAGCAGAAGTATTAATATCAAATATGAAAATGATTCATTGTTTATTTTGTATGACAAACCTCTGGAAGTAATGGAAATGAAAACCAGAATAAAAACAAAATTAGAACCTGATATTTGGCATCCTTTAAAGCTAAAAGCT
>JALSPK010000047.1 GCA_026986005.1 Saprospiraceae bacterium | reverse complement strand
AGAGCTAAATCCAATATTTTGACTACTGCAGGGTCTTGGTCATCTTCATCAAAAGTACCGTCATCATCAATCAAATCATCGGTTTTCATCACAGAATTATTTCCCTCAATATAAGGAATACCTCCGATATCATTGTCCCTAATGGAATCAGGAGATGAATCTACGTCTTCGCCCAATTTGTTGTCAGGATCAAGCGCTGAACTAATCTCTGCATAGTTTACTAACTCCTCCAAACTCGCATCGTTCATTACTTTCATTATTATATATGTGTCAAAACTGTCCCCCGGCTTTAGCACAGAAGTATATTTAAATGTTGCATCGCCACCAATAAATTGCCAAGTTGGATTGTCAATCGGATTAACTTCATACCCTTTATTAATATAATCAGTTACTACTATATCATGAGCATTTATAGTTCCTTGATTATATACCGTTACCTTGAATGTAACCAAGTCACCGTAATGTACTGTTTTATCATCAACTACCGTTTTTCTTAATGCCAAATCAAAGATTTTTACTTCAGAAAAGCCAAAATCAACATCATATCTATTTTCACCTGATCCACCTACCATTACTTCCACATATGGTTTACCATCAAATGCATGACATACATTTCTCGCTATTTGTCCATCATTGTCATTATTGTCTTTATTTGCTCCAAAACCTTTATTTAAAATAGTAAGATAATATATTTTTGAATCTTTCTCAAGTCTATCATTGGCAAAACCATTATCATCAATGACCACATAGTACTTCTCCAATATATCAATTCCATCCATTATCCCATCCCCATCTAAATCAACATTGCTATCATTAAACACATAATTTCCATTTGTATCAGTAGTAGTACTACCCACTTTATCACATGTATCATTGTACAATGAAACTTCTAGACCAGAGATTCCCTTTTCCCCGGGATCTTGTATCCCATCATTATCTTTATCCAACCACACAACATCTCCGATTTCTACAGGTAGAGGATCATAAATAGCATCAACATCACCAAACGGTGAAGCTTTACCCATCTCCGGAAATGTTTTATGGGAATATATTGAATAAACTCCGGTTTGTTGTCCATTTGCCGTATCAAATTTTTTAATTCCTCCTGAATATGATACATCCATTGGATCATAAACAGGCACGATTACTTCTCCTGTTCCTTCTAATACAAATAGACTACCTGTTACTGTTTCTTTATGTAATTCCGGATTTCTAGGATTTGTCCAAGCATCTTTAGCAAAAAATTCTCCTCCACCGGGACCCTGCCCGTTTCCAATCCCTGTGCCCGAGAGAATACCTGCTCTTCCATTATTCTCCAATTCCCAAACACCTGCATTATTCCAAACTAAAAGTATATCACCATTCTGTACATCTAATCTTGCATTAGCTGCTGGGTTTTGCGGATAAAATCTACAATACCTTTGTCCTACTCTATCATTTAATGCAATTACCATATTACCTTCATCAGTAAAATCAATATCAGTAATCCAATGTTGAGTATTAACATCAAATGATGGATTATCATGAAAATATCCTTTTGAATAATTGGTTTCAAATATTTGTGCAAAGTCTCCTGTAACCGGATTATATTCATAAATAAAAACTTCACTTTCTGATTCTTTTTTTGAAAATTCAGCTCCACATGTAACACCAATATATAATTTTCCTTTGTAGCTTTTCAAAGCAAATGTATGCATTAAACCTCCTTTACAATTAGGGTTTGGAACAGCTATTTCTTCAATCTCAGAAAATTTACTTTTATCTAAAGGTATTTTTACTAATTCATTTTTGTGTATATTAACAGCATATAAATACTTCTCATCATCTGATAACGCTATGGCTCCAATACCAATTTTACCTACTTGAGCACCATAATCACAATCATGAGCATCAGTAACAGCCATATTTCCCAAATCAATACCTTGATTTACTAAATCAACAAATAAACTCGTTTCCCAACCTGATTTTGTTCTTCTGCTTGAATATATAGCCCCAAATCCATTATCTCCAAGATATATATACTGCTTCACAAATGCAGAAGTAAATAATTGCTGTGTCGTTCTACTAAAAGCAAGTCCCCAAACTGATCCTATTTCAGACTTTTTAGCAATAGAATTTCTCGCTGCTAAAATATTAAAATTTGAACTTGTTGAAGAAACAACAGAAGAACTTCCATATTTATCCGGCGTTCCTTGATAAAACATGGTCATTGCTATATCCGGATTGGAGGGAGCATAGGCTATAGGTCTTTGAAGCAACAAATCTACAGAACAAGCAGGTGACTTTACAAATCGTACATTTTTCTGTCCCGTAGCTTGAAAAAACCCTTCAGGATAACTAAACTCTAACCTATAATCTGCGCCGTCTGTCAAACCATTTACTACATAACTACCATCCGAAGATGTAGTAGCCTCACCTATAAGTTGCTGATGACTATCAAAAACCATGATATTAACTCCTTCCAATACTCCGTCAGTATTTTCAAGCTGACCATTAAAGTCTAAATCATTGTAAACTTTTCCCACAATTTCATGTGGATTTGGTGTACATTGACTATAAATATTTAAATTTAAAAATAAAATAGCCGAAAATATCAGAAACTTTTTAAAAAATTGATCTTTAAAATAATTTCTTTTAACGCTTTTTCTAATAAAAATTAATTCTCTCATCTTAACCATAATTGAGTTTTATTAATATATATATACGATTGATATTCATTTATCAACCATGTAATACTTTACACATTATTGTTTACTGAGAAATCTTGGAATGATCGAAATAAACATTATTATGTTCGTTTCAATATGCAAATATATAAATATTTTATAATATATAATAATTTAACACGCTTTTTTTTAAACTTTAACACTTTTTCACATGTGTGTCTTAATAAAACGCTGAAGTGTCTGTTAATCAAATAACGAAATACCTAGGCAGACAAAAGATATAAAAAACAGCTATATCCTATAAAAAAAATGAAACTCAATTCAAATAACGCTACTCGATTCCATGCATCATTTTTTCTATTTTCTTTTTGAACAGGATTAAAATTAAAGCTGCGGTAAGCGGGACAAATGTAAATATTAAAAAGAACCCTGACATTCCGGTACTACTAGACACATCATCCATATAACCTGCCATTGTCCCAGCCAACTTTCCTGCTAAACCAGTAAACACGTACCAAATACCAAAGATGAAAGCCAGCATTCTTGACGGAGCCAGTTTACTCACATAAGACAACCCTACAGGTGAGATAGAGAGTTCACCCATTGTATGGAGCAAGTATGCAAAAATCAACCATACCATACTTACAGAAGCGGTCATAGCACCATTTGCTATACCCATAGATCCAAATGCTAGTACTGCAAAACCGCTAGCTAGCAAAGAAAGACCTAGTGCAAATTTTTGAGGGCCTGTCAGCTTTACCTTTTCCCACAGTTTAGTAAATAATGGAGCTAAGGTAATAATAAAGAACGGGTTTAATATCTGAAACCAAGTAGTATCAACCTCAACACTTGTTCCCAACATTTTATCCTTCAATCTAAGAATCACTAACACCCAAATAATAATAAAACTTATTGAAGTAAATAAAACAGTCAAGGGATATTCTTTTATTATTTTTTTTGCTAATCCGAAGATAACCCAAGTAAGAATTAATAATGGGGTTACAGACAAAATAAAGTCAACAACTTTGTAAATCATAACTCCATATCCTTCCAAGACCCTATTGGTATATGACTCTGCAAAAATAGTCATTGATGTACCTGCTTGTTCGAAACTAGCCCAAAAGAAAATAACAAAGAAAGCGAATATAAATATTGTAATTAATCTATCCCTTTCCACTTTAATATATCTTCCTATTCTTCTAAAACCAAGTATTACAAATACAAGTAAAGAAAGTACAAAAAACATTTCAGACATACCAATGGTAAAAGAATCAAACTTTATCAAATCTTGTTTAAGGAAGTGCTGTCCTCTAGATACAACGGCATAGAGTCCATCAATAATCCAAGATATCGCAAAAAAGCCACCTAATATTGCATTTATTTTATCTGCCTTTGTAAATGGAACCATAAGCTTTTGATCCTCCTCTGACATTTCATAAACTTTGGGTTGAGGTTTATTTACATGATCACCAAATATTCTCCTCGCAAAAGCAAATTGTAACAAGCCAAATAGCATAAAAATTCCCGCCAAGCCGAAACCAAAACTCCAGCTGTAATTTTCACCTATCCAACCTACAAGTAATGTTCCGATAAAAGCACCTGAGTTAACTCCCATGTAAAAAATCGTATATGCTCCATCTTTTTTGGGGCTGTTTTTTTCATACATTTTACCAACTATAGAAGACATATTCGGTTTGAACAATCCTGTTCCCAAAACCAATAGTAGCAAACCTACATAAAAGAGAAAACTTAAGTTTACTTCCAAAGGCATATCTGCCAAAGCGATTGAAGCATGACCCATCGTAATGATAGAAGCTCCTATAATCACCGTTTTAACATGCCCCCATTTATTATCAGCCAACCATCCACCTAGCAAAGGTAACAGATAAACCAGCATAACATACCAACCAAAAAGCATCGTTGCTTCCTTTCTTGACCATTCCCAACCTCCATCAACAGTCTTAGAGATTAAAAACAAAATAAGAAGTGCCCTCATACCATAATAACTGAACCTTTCCCACATTTCTGTAAAAAACAAAACAAATAGTCCTACCGGATGTCCAAGCAGTTGTTTTTGGTCTTTTTCCATTATTCTATCACTCATATTTTCATTTTTTTTGCAATATAAATAAAATAATTGTCTTTCTAATAAAAATTTAATATCTTGCGTCTATATTAATGCTTTTAAGATTTTTGACTTCAATAATGTCCATCGTAAAATCAATCGGATTCAAATGTTTGATATTTGAATTATTATTTGAAACATAAATAAAATGAAGTGTTTTAGCTATTAAAATATATCTCTATTCAGTAGAGTGTTTTGTTTGCCAAAATGCTTTTACACTTAGTATTAAAATTATTAATTGAATCTATTATTTTTAAATAAAATTTGCTATTATGAAAACTTTTATCTTTTCTTTATTTTTAATGTCACTCCCTATTATAATGATCAGTCAAATTGAACTTGAAAATACAATACAATATGATTCTCCGGATGTATTTACTCAATTTAACCCTGAGAGCACATACAAGTTGGATTCCCTTTATTATTATACAGGTGATTATGATAATTGGAAATTAAACTTCCGAGGCAAGGCTGTTAAATTCAATTCAATAGGCAAGTCTCTCGAAGTAATATATCATTTTTGGGATAGTGAAAATGAAACATGGATTAAAAAAGACAGTTTGTCACTACTTTACTATACCCCGGACAAAATAAAGCAGGCACTCAGACTGTTTTGGAATTCTGATATAAACCAATGGCAGGACACAAGCTATTATTCAAGATATGATGATAACAACAATCGTCTGGTGAGCAAATTTAAGAAATGGGACTATAAACAAAATAAACTGTTAAGTGGATACAGTTATAAATATTCGTATAAAAATAGTTTACAAACATCAAAATTAATACAAAAGCTCGATACAGCTTATAATATGTGGAGTAATTACACAAAACAAACATTTTCATACAACGATAAAGAATTGAATGATACTAGCTATTTACAGGTATGGACATCCTATTTTTGGTCTGTATTTTTAAAAACTATAAAAGAATATGACAACTCAGATTTATTGATTCAATCTTTGGACTTAAAGTACAACTCAGGTATATCTGATAATTATCAAAAGACCAGCTATAAATATGATGATTACGGAAACCGGATTGAATACACAATTGAAAAATGGCAAGATAGTATATGGATTCCCTCCACAAAACAATTGTTCGTTTATGATCAAAACAACAACCGTACAGTTAGAACTGTGCTTAAATTTTCAGATAACAAATGGAACAATACTGTTAAATATACATATTCATATGACAGCAAAAATCAACAAATAGAAGTTAAAACCGACATATGGGATGTTGAAATAAATGAATGGATTCAATCTAGGCAGGAAACGACAGTTTATGATGATTTTGGCAATGTAGTATTAAGAGAAAGTAAAAATAAAAATCCTGATTTGAATACTTGGGAAAATGAATCAAAAGTAGTATATTATTATTCTGAAATAGATACTGATAGCAACAAACCCGCAAATAAACATGATTTGAATATCTTCCCAAATCCTACAACAGGGTTCATTTCCATCAAAAACACACAGGTTATTAATGCAACTTTATACAATGCATCAGGTAATATTATCAAATGTTTTAATGCTCCCTCAATAATCGACATTTCAGATCAACCAAATGGAATATATCTTTTGGAAATTATAACAAACAATCAATTAATAACAAAAAGAATATTCAAACTTTAAAACATGTATGAACTAGCTGCTATTATTATTCTTGGTATCCTTGCACAATGGTTTGCATGGAAGACTAAAGTTCCCGCAATACTTCCTTTGATTTTAATCGGATTAGTTGTTGGCCCATTATCTACTTACATCACTCATGACCACCTAAAGTGGATAGAGCCGATATACAACCCCTCATCTAAACACGGACTATTTCCCAATGATTTGTTGTTTGCCTTTGTTTCATTATCAATAGGAATTATCCTTTTTGAAGGTGGGATGACTTTAAAAATAAAAGAAGTTAAAGGCATTGGCTCTGTATTGATAAGGATGCTGTTTTGGGGAGTAGTTATAACTACTATAGGCGGTTCTCTGCTTGCGCATTATATCGTAGGGCTAAATTTGACCGTATCTGTATTATTTGCATCCTTGATAATTGTAACCGGTCCCACCGTAATTGCCCCAATACTCAGAAATATTCCATTGAAAAGAAATGTAGCTAATATATTAAAATGGGAAGGCATTTTGGTAGACCCAATCGGAGCACTAGTCGCAATACTGGTTTTTGAATTTGTGATAGCGGGAGATGGGGGTGATTTTTTTAGAGAACATGCATTTCAGTCTTTTGCAAAAATCATTATCACGGGATTAAGTGTAGGGTTTACCGCTGCATATTTTCTGAGATTTTTACTAAAAATGGAATTAATCCCCGATTACTTAATTAATGTATTCACACTTGCATTGGTTCTATTTGTTTTTATAGCTTCTGATTTTCTAGCGCAAGAATCTGGAATCCTCTCTGTAGTCGTCATGGGAATGGTACTTGGGAATACAAAGATAGACCACCTTAAAAGCATTCTCCACTTTAAAGAATCTCTTACAGTACTTTTGATTTCGATTCTTTTTATATTGCTTGCGGCCAATATCAATATCAAAGACCTGGAGTATATTTTCAATTGGAAAGTATCGTTATTATTCCTTATTTTAATTCTTGTAGTCAGACCTATAATGGTTTTTATCAGTACTGTAAATTCCGGCTTGAATAAAAATGAAAAACTATTTATCTCTTGGGTCGGACCGAGAGGGATAGTCGCAGCGGGAATAGCCTCTCTGTTTGGTTTAAAATTAACGGGAATTGTCTCAGGGGCTGAATACTTGACCCCTCTTGTCTTTATGGTAGTAATGGGGACTGTACTCATAAATGCCAGTACTGCCAAATGGGTAGCAAAAAAACTTGGAGTATTCATAAGCAAACCGGATGGTGTGTTAATCATAGGAGCTAATAATGCTTCAAGGCTTATTTCAAAATACCTAAATAACAGGGGAAAACATGTAGTATTGGTAGACCAAAACAAAATAGCAATACAGAAAGCCAAAGATCTCGGATTAGAAGCATTTGAAGTAGATATTTTTAATGATGATCTAAATGAAATATTTGAATTAAATGATATAGGATATGTGTTAGCATTTACTTCAAGCTCTTATGTCAATGAATTTGTAATGGAAAAATACAACGAAATTTTTGGAAAAAAAGGAACATACCGACTGATAACTGCCGAAGAATTAAAATCGAGTAAAGCCAAAGAAATGGACGGTATTTTCTCATTCAATGATGATTTTATTAATATAGTTGAGACGGCTAGAGATAATCCTTTTGTTTATGAGTTAAAACTCAACACCACAGAAGAGTTTTTCGAGTATTTTAAAAAATTAAATAACTGCTCTCAAACTATTCCTTTATTTGTTTTTGACAACAAACAAAATCTAAAAATTATCCCTAGTAATCCGGAATCATTTGAAGTATCAAAAGGCTCTATTCTGGTATACATGGGAAACAAAAAACAATTTGAAAATGAAGAATGTAATTAAATTAAAAATGAAAATGAAAAGATTATTTGTTGCCTTGATTTTTATATTTATATACACTTACAGCTTTGCACAAAATTTTAATCCTCCAATTGAAGGAAAATACGGAAAAGATTACATCATTGTAAATTATATCGATTGGGGCTCGAATCAAATAACTGACTTTCACAAAGGAACAAAGACCTATGCCGGACACAAAGGGACAGACTTTAGCCTAAGTGGCTTTCCGCAAATGGACAAAGGTGTTTATGTTACTGCTGTTGATTCCGGAATAGTAACATTCGTACATGACGGAGAATATGACCGAAATACTGATGGCAATACCAGTTTAGGCTTTGGCAATTATATCGCGATCAAACATCCCAATAAACTTTACTCCTACTATGCGCATTTAAAGAAAAATTCACTCCTTGTCACAGTTGGTGACAAAGTTGCACCAGGACAGCATTTAGCTTTGGTCGGAAGCTCAGGAAATTCAACAGATCCTCATCTTCATTTTGAACTTTGGTATGATTCATTGTATTTGGTAGAACCCTTTGCCGCGTCATGTGGTTCTGACAATTCATTTTGGAAAGAAGCTATCCCCTATGATACCACCTTTCACGTTTGGGAAAGTGGGTTAACAGATTTTATCCCGAGTACAAATGATTTGCGCAATAGACCAAAAGCAAAAGATAAATTTAATAATCAAGATTCAATTATCACATTTTGGGCATTGCAATATGGGATTAAAGAAGGAGATTCTACCAAAATTGAGTGGCTAACTCCAAATGGAAGTCTGTGGTTTGAATATAGCTACACTTACAAAAAAGACTGGTGGTACTATTATTACAATTCCTTCATATATTCTCCTTCAACAGACGTTTGGGGACAATGGACATATAACTACTATTATAATAACAAATTGGTTAAATCGGGTAATTTCGAAGTAGAAAAACCATCAAGCATTTCAGAACTCAGTAATGAATTTTACTATAAACGAATAGATAAAAACACAATAAGTATATTTTTACCAAATGGCATTAATGCCAATTTTATTGAGGTTTTTGACCTTGCAGGAAAACGAATTTTATATAAAAATATATATTCAGAAGATGAACTTATAGTAAATATCCCTAAAAATACAACTAACCCTAGAATGCTGCTGATATCGGTTAATCATTCTAAAGGTAAATGGAATTTTAAAATAGTCCTTTAAAATTTACACCGGTCTGACAACAGAATACAATTTTTGAAAATCAGAGATATTAATCAAATGGAATTTTATATGTTGGGTCTTCCAATATATTGACATCTATCACTCTATCTGCATTAGCCAATAATTGTTTGCAGTCTTGACTTAAGTGTCGAAGGTGAACAACTTTATTCACCTTAGCATATCTTTCCGTTATTGAATCAAGAGCTTTGATAGCACTCATGTCAGCTACTCTGCTCTCCTTGAAATCAATAATCACTTCATCAGGATCGTTTTGTACATCAAATTTATCAGCAAATACCGAAGTAGATCCAAAAAATAATGGTCCGTAAATCTCATAATGTTTTACTCCTTTTTTGTCAATATATTTTCTAGCCCTAATCCTAATTGCACTTTCCCATGCAAATACAAGCGCAGAAATAATTACTCCTATTAAGACAGCTAATGCGAGATTATGTAAAAATACGGTTACCAACATTACAATAAACATAACAAAAATATCATGTCTAGGCATTTTGTTTATAACTTTTACACTTACCCATTCGAACGTTCCGATAGCAACCATTATCATCAATCCTGTCAATGCTGCCATAGGTACTTTCTCTATCAATTCCGAACCAAACATAATAAAAATCAATAGCATTATTGAGGCGACTATCCCTGAAAGTCTAGCTCTGGCACCATTGGAAATATTGATAAGACTCTGACCTATCATAGCACATCCTCCCATTCCGGAAAACAAACCTGAAGCCATATTTGCTAATCCTTGTGCAACCGCTTCTTTGTTTCCTGAACCTCTTGTCTCAGTAATTTCATCTATTAAATTAAGTGTCAACAAACTCTCTATCAACCCTACTCCGGCAACTATAAATGCATAAGGCAATACTATCTTAATTGTCTGCAAGGTAATAGGTATATTTGGTAAATGAAATGGAGGGAATCCCCCTTGAATGGAAGCAATATCACCTACCGTAATAGTATCAATATTAAAAATCAACACTATACCGAATATAGTCAAAATTGCGACAAGAGAAGCAGGAATTACCTTAGTAAGCTTGGGCAAGCCCCAAATTATCAACATTGTCAGAAACACAAGCCCTAACATCACTAACAATGGAATCCCCGTCATCCATTGCAATGCACCATCTTCTGCTCTAAATTTAAATTGATCCAATTGAGACATGAAAATCACAATTGCTAGTCCATTTACAAACCCAAACATTACCGGGTGTGGTACAAGTCTTATCAATTTACCAAGACGTAAAAATCCCGCTACCATTTGAATTATACCCGCCAAAATCACAGTAAGAAACACATACTCAACACCATGAGTTTTTGCTAATGCAACGATAACAACTGCCACCGCTCCTGTAGCTCCTGATATCATACCGGGCCTACCTCCGAAAATCGAAGTCACTAACCCCATCATAAAGGCAGCATACAATCCCGTCAAAGGTGACAATCCGGCAATCATCGAAAAAGCAACAGCCTCAGGAACAAGTGCCAAAGCAACTGTTATTCCGGACAAAACTTCTGTTTTATAATCAATAGTTTGTTTGAAATCAAATAAATTTAATACTCTCTTCATACTTTTTTATTACGTTGATATTGTCCTTGCCAAGACATCCTGTTTAGCATAACAAGTTATGCAAGGATTTTTTAATAAAATAACCAAAAACTAATTCCTTTTCTATTTTACCATCTTGAAAGCGGTTTGATATTAATAGCGGTTTGGTGTTATTAATCATAGCCATTACAAACAGAATTATAAAGATATAGTTTAAGAAAAATGACAAATCCAAATATAATTATATAAACATTGGCTTAAAAGTCATCTCTCGGGTTAAGATAGACTAAGCCTTGATAGAATTTTGTATTTAAAATATCCCCCGGCAATACCACCGAAAATCATTACTATCCACTTTGTTAGCCTAAATATCATAATCATCCTTGTTTAACTCCGTAAGTTCATCCATTTTCATCAGTATATCCATCGTATATTTTGCCTCTTCCTCATCTACTATACTAATGGCTGACCCCACATGAACCATCACATAATCACCGATTTTTGCTTCAGGCACCATCACGAGATTCACGTCCTTTATGATACCGTTGAATGTTACTTTTGCTATTCTGAATACATCATCCAATTGGTTGTCTATACTGATTATTTTTCCCGGTATTGCTAAACACATTTTATCTAATTATAAATTATGGAATAAGAATTATTAACTCTCAATTTTCAATTTTCAACTCTCAATGGATTTTAACCACTTATACCATTCATCCATTCCTTGCCCCGTAATAGCAGAAACTTCAAAAAACTTAAGCTTAGGATTTACTTTTCTTGCATAATCCTTTGCTTTTTCAACATCAAAACTAAGATATGGCAATAAATCTATCTTATTGATAATGCATATATCCGAACCTTCAAACATATCAGGATATTTTATCGGTTTGTCATCTCCCTCCGTGGTGCTGATAATAACCACTCGATAATCCTCACCTAAATTAAACTTTGACGGACATACCAGATTACCTACATTCTCAATCATCAAAACCGACTTTGATTTGGGATTTAATTTTTTTACAGCTTCGTATACCATATCGCTTTCAAGATGACACAAAGCTCCGGTATTTACTTGTACAACCGGAATATTGAGAGCGTCAATCCTATCTGCGTCATTCATTGTTTGCTGATCTCCTTCAATAACATAAAAGTTTAATTCTTCTTTTAATTCAGTCAATGTCTTTTCCAAAATACTGGTTTTACCCGAGCCAGGAGAACTCACAAGATTTAGTGCTATCACCTCTTTAGCATCAAAATACCCTCTGTTTCTTGCTGCTCCGACATCATTGAATTGCATAATATCTTTCCCCAATTCTATTACCCTACCATGACCGTCGATATGAGAATGGTCGTGAGAATGAGAATGCTCATGCCCGTGATGATGGCTGTTCACATTTGCATCACCCGGAGAAGAGATAATTATTGTATTTGGTGTACTTGTATTGCACATAACGTTATTTTTTATTGTTTTTTATTAGTATTTTTTCAGTTTTATCCGTCAATTGTTATTGCTTTAATTTTCAAATCTTTTCCTTGAAATATATCTTTCAAATAACTATTGCATTTCGGACATGAATCAAATAAATTTTCTATATCAAATATCAATCCGCAATCTGCACATTTTGCTCTTCCCGGTGGACTGGTGACAGTACGTTTTGCATTGGCCAACATAGTCCCTCTTACAGCAATCGGCCAAGCAAAATCCAAGGCTTCAATTTCTATTCCTGACAATTTGCCAATTTCCAGTTCAATGGATTCAATTACTGTTCCTCCTCCTTTTATCGCTTCCTTTTCGGCGAGTTCAACTATTCCAATTGCTATTGAAAGCTCGTGCATAAATACCATAATTTAGTTCAATGCAATATTAGTAAAAAAAAGTATGTAAAACCAATTAGTTGATATTTTTATTCATAATGACAATATTTAGAATTAATCCAAATATTCAATTAATAATCATGTAAAATCATTGCAATTGAAATATAATTTTGATTTAGAAAGATATTATTAAAAAAACAATATTTTAATTTAATAAATTATTATTACCCATATTATATTTGTACATTATCGTCTTTAATTTAACATAAATATTGCAGATCGCATTTAGAATAGGTTTAAATTAGCTCTTACAAACAAATAATATGGTAAATATTTTGGATAAAATAATTAATTTCACAACAGAATTTTTTCAAAAAAATCATACGTCATGATAAAAACAAATAACAAACAAGAAACTTACCTAGAAAGTATTTTGCGTAAGGGATACTCCAGAAGAGATTTTATTAAGTTTGTGACTTACATGTCAGCTTTCATGGGTTTGGAATCCAGCATGATTGGACAAGTAGCAAAAGCACTTGAAACGAAAAAGAGGATTCCTGTCATTTGGGAGCATTTCCAAGAGTGCACCGGATGCTCTGAGTCATTCATACGTTCCGATCATCCTTTGGCAGCTGATATTATTTTGGAAACTATCTCCCTTGATTATACTGATACATTGATGGCTGCTGCCGGACACAATGCAGAAGAGGCTAAGCAGAAATCTATGAAGGAAAATTATGGTAAATATATATTGATAGTGGAGGGAGCTATTCCGACAAAAGACAATGGAGTATATTGTACTATTGCCGGCAGAACTGCTGTTGAAATCTTAAAAGAATCTGCTGCTGGAGCTGCTGCGATTATCACATTTGGTAGCTGCTCTGCGTGGGGTGGTATCCAAGCAGCGTCACCAAATCCGACAGGTTCTGTTCCGGTAGATGCAATAATCAAGGACAAACCGATAATAAAAGTTCCCGGATGTCCACCTATTAGTGAAGTCATGACAGGAGTGATTTTGCATTACACCACATTCGGCACAATACCGGAACTGGATAATGAAGGAAGACCTAAACAGTTTTATGGCAAAAGAGTTCACGACAGTTGCTACAGAAGACCGTACTTTGATGCCGGATTATATGCAGAATCTTTTGATAGTGAAGAAGCAAAAGAGGGATATTGCTTGTACAAACTGGGATGTAGAGGCCCTGTCACCTACAATGCTTGTGGATTTATGGAGTGGAACAATGGCATCAGTTACCCAATAAAATCAGGCTATCCTTGTATTGGTTGTAGTGGAAATGATTTTTGGGACAATGGACCTTTCACCAAAAGATTGGAAAATGTACCCGGTTTTGGAATAGAGGCAACTGCTGATAAAATAGGAAAAATAGTAGTTGGAGGAGCTGTAGCGGGAGCTGCTGTTCATGCGATTGCGACCAATGTATTGAAGCGCAAAGAAATAAGTAAAAATGAATGCATGGGAGAGGCTAATGAAAAAAATATTAAAGAATAAAATTTAAAATAATAGTATTATGGCAAATAGAATAGTAATAGATCCGATAACCAGAATAGAAGGGCATTTGCGTATTGAAGCAGAGATAAAAGACGGGAAAGTAGTAGATGCATACAGCTCATCCACCATGGTAAGAGGAATGGAAAAAATAGTTGAGGGGCGCGACCCAAGAGATGTTTGGGCATTTGTTCAAAGAGCCTGCGGTGTATGTACTACGGTACACGCTATTGCATCCATTAGATCAGTAGAAGATGCACTCGGCATAGTCGTACCACCAAATGCTGAAATTGCAAGAAATATTGTTACAATCTCTCATGCGTTACAAGATCATGTTGTGCACTTTTATCACTTGCACGCTCTCGACTGGGTGGATGTCACACAAGTCTTGAATGCCGATCCTAAAGCAACATCTGCACTTGCTCAAAGTATATCAAAATGGCCTAAAAGTTCACCCGGATATTTTTCAGATGTAAAAAACAGAATAAAGAAATTTGTAGAAAGTGGACAATTGGGAATATTTGCAAATGGATACTGGGGACATCCTGCGATGAAACTACCGGCAGAGGTAAATCTGTTGGCAGTAGCTCATTATCTTGAAGCCCTTGAATGGCAAAAAGAAATAGTAAAAGTACACACAATTCTAGGAGGTAAAAATCCACACCCTCACTTCTTAGTCGGAGGTATGGGCAGCCCTATCAATGTTGGTGATGCTGGTGGATTGAATATGGAGAAGTTGGGTTATGTTCATAAACTATTGAAAGATGCAAAAACATTTATTGATCAGGTTTATATTCCCGATTTGTTGGCAATAGCATCCTTTTACAAAGATTGGGGATCAATAGGGGTAGCAGAATTTAAAAACTACTTGTCTTTTGGTGATTTGCCTACGGACAATTATAGAAATCCGGAAAGTTTCAAATGGCCTCAAGGTGTTATCCTCAATGGTGACTTGAGCACTGTCCATGATATAGATATAAGAAATACCAACGAATTTCAAGAATATGTAAACAAGTCTTGGTACGATTATTCAGGAGGAAAAAATATAGGCTTACACCCATGGAAAGGTGAGACAAATATAAATTACACCGGACCAAAACCGCCTTATGAACACTTGAATGTGGATAAGGAATATAGTTTTGTCAAGACTCCAAGATGGAAAGGTAAACCGATGGAGGTAGGACCTTTGGCAAGAGTACTCATAGGTTATGCAAAAGGAATACCTGAGTACAAAGATGTAGTTAATTACGCATTGAAAACGCTAGATGTGCCGGCAGGAGCTTTGTTCTCTACTCTAGGGCGTACAGCAGCAAGAGGTTTGGAAACAAAATTATTAGGCAATTGGGGATTGGAATTTTATGATAAGTTAATAACTAATATTAAAAATGGTGATACCCGAATGGCAAATATGGATAAATGGGATCCTTCATCTTGGCCAAAAGTAGAATCTAAAGGAGTTGGGTATATGGAGGCTCCAAGAGGAGGGTTGTCTCATTGGATAGTGATAGAAGATGCTAAAACAAAAAACTATCAAATGGTTGTACCTACTACATGGAACGCTTCACCTAAAGACCCAAAAGGACAAATGTCTGCTTATGAAGCGGCATTGATAGGTACTCCAATAGCCGACCCAAGTAATCCCGTAGAGATACTTAGGACTATTCATTCATTTGATCCCTGCTTGGCTTGTGCAGTACACTTGTATGATGAGCATGGTAAGCATATGAGTCAAGTACAAATTGGAGGAGCTTGTAGTGTTTAGTTGCGAAGGGTACGAAGGGTTGCGAGGGTACGAAGGGTTGCGAGGGTACGAAGGTTGCGAGGGTACGAGGGGTTACGAGGGTGCGAAGGTTGCGAGGGTACGAGGGGTTGCGAGGGTACGAAGGTTGCGAGGGTACGAAGGTT
>JALSPK010000046.1 GCA_026986005.1 Saprospiraceae bacterium | reverse complement strand
AAGAACCAATGCCCCAAGGGGGTACTACGTTTATGACTATATATAAAATTTAAATTTTCTACATCATCATAACAATTAAACTCTGGATTTTCTAAATTTCTAATAATATTAGGAACGTCTTCTCCTATATCCCAATCAATGACACCATTGTTTTGTTGCATTTCAATAAAAACTCCCAGCATATCAGCAATTCCTTCCTGTAATGAAGCGTTACCCGCCTCATCATAATCTAAAAATTCATGAAGAAAAATATGACCTAATTCATGTCCAATTATATCAAACTCTGCAAGAGTACTTCCATTAGATTCTCCAATGACTACAAAACCTTCTTTTAAATCTGATCCATTAAGTGCTGCAGCATTAGGTCTTTCGGATTCTGCAAATATATTAGAACAATTTGCTCCTACATTTATTTTTTCATAATCTATCCCAATTGAATGATAAAAACCTACAACATTTTTGACTATCCAATGAGCTTGGTAAACGTTTGTAGGTGCATTTGCTATTTTCCAAGCAATATTTGCATTGGATATTGGAATTAAATTATTAGTAAAGTCATTGGGAGTTAATTCATATAAATTTGCTTGATCAAAATTATATGTAATTATTGATCCATCTTGTGAAATTAACTTCGTTATACTCCCTTCCTCTGTATCATCCAAGTTTTGAATTCCATAATCTTCTGTAGGTGCATTTTTAAATTGAGTAGATTCAATTGTCTTTATCTCAACTCCTGAATTCGCATCTATCCACGATATGAAAGATTTATTCTTAAAATAATCAACTTTCCGTACCAATTGATAGTTACAGTGAAACTGTTCAACGATTAATTCAGCCGTATTTATTTTCTCAACATTAAGAATTGAGGGTAATTGTGATTGAAATATTTGAGGATTTACATTAATATCAACCTCAGTAAATAGATAGGGGGATATCATATAAAGGTCATCGCAAGGCCCATTTGGACCGACCGGACCACCTCCAGGAATTATATAGGCAGCTGTAAGTCCACCACCTTCAACCTTTACGCCTTTAAAGTATTGCTGATATCTGCGGAATTCTATATTTTCATCAAAACGACTGACTCTGGTACTTAAATATAGTAAAGAGTAATCATTTCCTAATTCCAAGAATGGAGTAAGTGATTCTAATTCTCTAAATTGTTCATCTCTTTCATCATCTAAGTATATTTTACCACTTGGATATATAGAATCTGAAAGATCCTTTAAATTATTTAATTCAGGGTTTACCATGAATTTATTATAATTGGCACATTTAGATTTAGATGTGACAATTTCTTGACCAATTACGAAATTTGACAATATAAGGGCTAAAATATAAATAATACTTCTTATCATTTTGAATATTTTTTTTTGAACAGTTCGGCTGTTCGACCGTCGAAAGAAAACCTTTCTTTGTATAAAATGAATTCCTGTTTTTATAAATTAAAACTAACTTTTATGCCTATGCCTAAATATAGATTTGTTCCTTTGGTGCTATTTTTGATAAATTTTCGTGGCTTATCATCTATCTCATACCAACCGCTTATAGACCCCATTGTATTTACTCCCCATTGATATCCAATCCGAATAAAACCTGTAAAATAATAAAAAGGTTTATAAATAAAATCAAGTTTAGTATCCATTAAATAGAAATTTGAAGAAACTTTGGTTTGTTCATCAACGAATGCTCGTACAACAATATCGCCATTATACTTTATTTTTTTAATATAAGAACTTGAATAGCTTGAAGAGCCTTTAGTATATATAACCCCTATACCAGGTAAAATATTTATTTTTTTATCCATAGGCATTAAGAAGTAATTAAAACCTATACCATAGCTACCATTATATTCAACAAGATTACTTACACCGGCGAATCGATACTTAGAAAATTCTTTCTTTAAGTCATATCTAACTGTATAATAACCATTTGAATAATTTAGTTCAAATTCAAAACGCTTAATAGATATTCCTGCTGAAATAACATAAAAGTTATCGCCGCTATAAGTAGGTGATTTCTTTAATTCATTATTAGGTATCATTATATTCATAACCTCAAATTTAGCTTTATAAAAAAGTCCTAATTGTAAGGAAATTTGACTTTTTAAACTAAAAGAACTAAATAGTATAATGAGAATCGTCAATATTTTTTTCATTTTATATTTTTTTATTATTATTTATCTGAAAATTAATTTGAACACCTAAAGCCATAAAAAAGTAAGTCCCGTTACTTTTATTATTGATTTGCACTACAGGTTCATCTGCAACTTGCACCCAACCTCTGAATATTCCAATCGTTTTAAATCCTTGATTATATCCACTTTTAAAAAACACCGTAAAATACTCAAAAGGCTTATAAATTATTTTTGTATTAAGTTTAAAAAATATATAATACTTATGAAGTCCAAAATCCTTTTTCCATTCCGATGTTAATTTAGCGATCGTCAAGCTTCCATCTTTATTGTGATTTGTCCAATTTCTAAGCATAATAGGGCGTGCATAATAATATCCACTTTTTAAAATACCAAAACCAATTTCAGGGATAATATTTATTTTGTAGTTTTCGTCAAAAAAATAATATCCACCTAAAATATTTAATGTGGCTCCTTTATCTACAGAAAAATCCCAACCTCCAAATTGCGATTTCGGATGAGTAAATATATAACCCCCAAAATAATATTGTTTAGTGAACTCAAATGAAACTTCATACTTGTTTTTAAAGGTAAATGAAATATAAGGAACATAAGGACTATTTTCACTTAGGAAGTTATGTTGAATATATTTATTAGGACTTAAAACAAGTACTTTATCAAATTGTGCACCAGTAAAAATACCAAAGCTTATATTTGTTAGTTGTCCAAATAATAAATGTATACAAAATACAAAAATTAAAGTAAAATAGCTCTTTCTCATCAGTTGACAGTTATTAATCAAAAAAAGTAACAAAAATATTATATTTACAAGGATTAACAGATATATCATAGTATTTTTTAATATCCTCTATACTATTAATAAAGTTTATGTTCTTTTATCTTAAATATTTTAATATAGGGCTGTTAATTAAAGCAGCCCTATAATTATGCTATTTACCAAGTTAAATTATATGGACCATGTATGTCTCCATCATCATCTGTTACATAAAAATCAACAGAAACATACCCGTGTTTTACCGTAACATCGTTTGTTGAAAATTGATCTTCAGTAACTCTCAATTTACTTTTATTAGTCACGTATTCAGTGGGAGTACCAATATCTGAATATGCTGTACAATCATATGTAATGACAGATTTTAAAATATGTGCTTCAATGCGTTTTGCTTTTGTTGTCCACCAGATCCAGAGCTTTCTCTTCTTATTTGTTGCTTTAACATTGAAATACGTAAGATTTTGTAGTGCCCATGCATAATCCATTTCTAATTCATAAACTAATTTACGTTTTGGGGAACTTTGATAAATTATTTTGCCATATATATCATCAACTTTATTCCCACACCCAACTAATACTTTTTTTTCGTGAGATTTTGAGCAATCTGGATGATTGATAAGCCTTACTACAATAGTTCGTTCCGTTGTGCCATTTTGGGGATTACCAGGATTGTTCGGATTAATTATATATTCATGACTAAAGGATTGATATTTCGTAATGTGATGGTATGTTATTACATCACCATCACCCCAATTTATACGTAGATCATAATCACAAGAATAATCCTCTATACCTGAAAGTCTAATATCAAAAACATCAAAAGCTGCTGCTCCTTCCCAACGAATAGTAGAATTATAAACGTTAAAATCAAAATCACAACTACAATTATCAATTTCTAGCCTGTAATCATCTTCTGCTATACATGATTTATCATGGTTATATGCTTCTAAATAAATATTATAAAATGATACATTATTAGAGCTTAATTTAACTACGGTTGCTGGACTGGAAGTTGTCTTATCAACGACTTTAAGACCATTACTATTGTATATTTTCCAGTGATATTTTAGTGAACCTGAAAAGAATGAAATAGCGTATAATCTATAGTTATCATCACCTAAAGGTACAACCACTATTTCGACTTTACACTCATCTAACGGATCAAAATATCTATCAAAAAATCCATTATCATTAAATTTGGTAAGTCTATAAAATAATGCTCTATCTTCTTTAATATCATAATTAATATAGAAAGTATTTTTATCAATTTCAAAATCTTGTAAATTATCTAAAGCCCTTAATTTGTTTAAAGAAGCTAAATCATTATTGACTATTATGAAAAAATTATCCTTACTTATAAATTTAAAAATAATATCACCTACCTGAATTTCATATTTGTCATTCATTAAAAATTGCCAAACTTTATTCTTTAAAAATATTCTTTGAAATTCAGAAGGGTTACCTCCATTTAATAGATACTGCCTCTCTCTTGTTTCTTCAATTGCTCCTATAGACATAAAGCCGGCAAATGAAGAACTAAATACTAATAACACTGGATCCCATGGTGAATTAATACTATCTTTATCATCCCAACTTAACCCTAAAGTATTTAGACATTGAGAAATGATTATAGAATCATCTCTCAAACTATCCAAAGCTTTATAAACTCTATCTAATGTATTCTTGTCTTTAAACTTTAATATTCCATCATTAACTTGAACATCTTCTTCTGTTATTCCAAGAGATGTAAATAAATTTGATGATCTATATGTTAAAGCACTTTCTTCGACAATTTCATTTTTAGAACATGAAATAATTAAAGCCGCAAAAAATAATACCGCAAAAAATAAATTTATCTTTTTCATTATTAAAATTAATTACTTATCATCCTGCCATAGTTACCACGGAGCAGCAGAAGTAAAAATTCCTCCGCTAACATCAATCACTTTCCTAACTAAAACCTTAGTAAAAACCTTTTTATTGCCATCCCTTATACGTATTTTTCAAAACCGCCACACGAACGATTTCCTTCCGGATACTGTAGGCTTTTCAAGGAGCAGTAAGGTCATAATCCATGCTAACGTTCAATGATAAGCAGAGTGCCATCCCGATAGGGTGGCATTCTGTCTTATCTATTGTTATCATCTGTTACTTTTCGCTAATTCTAATTACATACTTAAAATAATTTAGTTGTTTAAAATATTGAGAGATAACACATAAACTATTATCTAAAATTCAAAAATAAATCTACATTCCCATTTACATTAATGGTATCACTATAATCTTCAGTTACGAGAATACCATTAATTTCACCTTTTAATCTAAGGACTTTATAATCATGCAAACAAATATCACCGAATTTGTCAAATTTGTTAAACTCATAATTCTTGAATTCCAAACCTGTTTCATCAATACTAATGTCTTGTAAAAAAAAGTTTAATAAATCCCCATTCCACCAATTTTTATAGACTTTCCCTCCCTTTTTAATTTTAAGAAAAAAATCCCTTTTAAAAGGAGGAGCATTGAATTCATGATTATTTTGTTGTAAATATGACCAAAATTCATCTAATGATGGTGAGCCTGTATATTGAACCCTTACATCATGAAAAATAAAATAGAAATCTAAATCATCGGGAACAATAACTGAATCTTTTGGATAAAAAACACCCGGGCTGAATAAAATAAGTACAGGATTGGTTCCTATTGCTGTGCTAGCACTAGGCGTCCTGTTGCATGCCGAAAAGGAAAAATCATATTGTACTTTGTTATCAACTGAAAGGAAAATCCTCGATTCAGGGATATCTTCAATATTTTTAGGATTTGTAGGATTCGGATCTTCATTCGGACAACAACCAATTATTGTCAAAAGTATCAAGAACAAGATTATTTTTTTCATGATTTAGTGAATTTACTATCTATTAATAAATGACCATATTTCAATTGCACCAGTCGAATAATGTGTTCCTTCTACATTTTCCGTATTCAGAGAATAAATATCTGAGGTGCAATTATCAAAGAAGAAAAAGGGACTGTTAGATTCACAATAGTTCATATCGAAGGTACCAATAGACTTATCTGCTGGTGAAATATTAATTAAAACTTTACTTTGAACCGTCTCTGTTTCTTCTGAATCCCAAGTATATCCCACATTTACACCAGTATTAGGATTGCCTCCGGAAACACCATAATGAGCTCCAAATGATGCTCCTAATTTGGTAACAACTTGAGTTGTATAGGTACTTGACTGTGATGTAGAGACTATATCGGAAGAAAGGTAGAATACCTCTCCTCTTACCCTGTCACCAAGTGATGTCCCATCCCAATTGTCCTGCCACTTAACATTTACATTGACAAGAAGTGGCTCAGTAAGTAGTAAATATTGAGTGCCAACTATTAACAAATCACTTACCGAAATACCTGTATATGAAGATTGGTCTAATTCTGAATCCCAATGAGCAGAATAAAATGACTTAAAATCAGGATTCAACCCAGAATTTTGCGGATCTTCTTCAGGTACAGGATTAAATATCCCACAGAGTTTCATAAACGGATAATAAAACTCTTTGATTCCAGGAACAGCACCTGCTGAACCAACAAATTCGTATGTAACTACCTTAATCCCTGTAATATCATTAAATGTAGGTTCATGGTTGTGAAAAAGACCAACATAATTGTTTACAAATTTTAGTCCTACAATATGATTGGTTTCAGCAACACAATCCCTATCGCATCCAGCATAGAACCAACAGCAATCAGGATCATCAGCATCTATAAAACCATCCCCGTCATCATCAATACCATTATCACATATCTCTGTACAATCACAATCGGGATCGTCACAATCTACCAGTCCATCTCCATCATCATCAATACCATTGTGACAATCCTCAATAGGTGGACTTGTAGGTGGGGGACATTTGTATAGTTCTTGTAGAAAACTTATCCAGTTTACAATTGAATAATCTCCAGAAATACATACAATTGGCTCTATATGTTTTGACAAGATTCCAATAGTATAACAAGGACTTTGCGGATCATCATTAATTTGATGTGGATCAAATAATGGATTGCCCCATTGATCTCTCAAGTTCTGGACATCAACCAATCTATGGTATTCTGATTGCCTTATTAGTACAGGTAAATAGTCAAAATTAACATTCCTAGAATTAATTATTTCATTTTCAATAATGGAGTTGTTGAATCTATACGTATTATAATAGTTCGATGTATCAATGTCTTCAATAAATGGAATGAATCTTATATCATTCAATAAATGCGATGTAGAATTGAATCCATCCTCTCCTGACAGAGACCAGACGCCACTATACCATAATGGGACTTTAGCGACCAATAACGGATAGTCTTGGTTAAGTTTATCCAAAAATTGGTTGTAATCTTCAGATGTTTTACCAATGGTTTGCAGGAATCCCCTGATTTCAACTTCACTAATAACATCAAAAACCTTACACAGAAAAACATTTTCTTTTGGTAAGCCATTTGTATTGAAAAGTGATTCAACAAATGATAACCTAAAAGATTGGTCATTTTTAATCTTAAAAGCTAAAATTTTTGAAGCAAGGAGTTCTGTTTCTTCCAATTCATTTAACGATCGAGTATCAAGTTTCATGTTGTTTAATGATCTATTTTCAATATTTAAAGACCCAGTAACATTTTCAGCCTCGTAGATCATTTCCTTTTTACAAGAAACTATTATAAACATAATCAACAATAAAATATACTTTTTCATTTTCAAAATATTAAAAATTTCTCGCCCCAACATTTCCGTTAACCGAGGCAGTTGGCACTTCCAAGTGGCTTCTAAAAAGAGTTTTCTTTATAGACTTCCCGCTATCAACTATTATATCCTTCCTGCCATAAACAAATTATTTTATTCCCATCCCTTTTACATATTTTACAAAACCGCCCCACGAGCGATTTTCTTCTGGATTTTGTAGGTTTTTCAAGGAGCTTGTTAGGTCATAATAGATGATAACGGTCGGCGATATGCAGCGTAGCCTGACGAAGTCGGCTATGATTGTCATATCGCTTGTTAGCATCGGTTAAAATTAGCATTTTTATTTTACTATAAATTTATTATAAACTTTTCCTATTCCAATAAAATAAATTCCTTTGGATAAAAAAGAAACATCAATTTTCTTTTTGTTATAAATATATGTTTTGACATTATAGATTTTCTGCCCTAAATTATCTAGAATAATAATTTCTCCAATTTCTAAAATACTACTATCAAAATCAATTATAATATATTGCGAAGTTGGATTTGGAAATACTCTAAAATCATTTTTGGGGGTTATTACCATATTTTCACACATAGAATTTTGAATTAATTCTTTTCTGTAAATCATTATAGTCGCTTTCATTCTTTCCATTTGCCCTTCTGTAAACATATACATGCATTCATCATCAACATAATCCATATAATTCATGAACATATCATTTGAATTACAACTCTTTACTGGATAATCAGGACATCCTATGTATCTATGTTCTTGATCAGGCGTATCTGAAACCAAATCATCAAATTCACATCCTATTTTATCACCCCAAATATGCTTTAATCCTAAATAATGTCCTATCTCATGAATTAATGTTTTTCCCATGTTGTATCTTCGACTATTATTTTCCCCAAAATACTTTGGACTTATGACTATTCCTTCTTTTTCTTTCGGAACTTGTCTGGGATAAGTCCCATATCCTCTAATATTATTTCCTGTATCAGCAATCCAGATATTAAGATATTTGTCAGTATTCCACGCTGTAAGCCCTCCTTTATATGTGTGATATAAATTATCTTTGATACCAATTTGCGAGATTTCCGTTTTTCTCCTTTCTATACCTATCTTAATTCCTTCATCGGAATTTATTGATGCTATGCAAAAATTAATTCCGCCGTTATTTATAGCATCTTTAAATTCATACGGCACTTTAGAAATATCAGCATTTTTTGAATTAAAAGCATTGTTAAGTATTCTAACCTCTTGTAAAATAGCCTTATCTGTTACATTAGAAACATCTTTTTCATAAACAATATGAAACACTATGTTAATATAAATATCCGACCTTTGACTTATTTCATTTCTTTGAAATTTTAAATATTTATTTATTTTTCTATCAAAGCGAAGAGTAGTTGTACAATCATAGAAAAACTCATTGCCACATACTGGCATTTGAGAAATTAGGGTATTACTCTGAAAGAGAATAAACAAAAAAAATATTTTTAAATTATATAGTATTTTCATCTAATCAACGTTATATCTCCTGAAATTATTCGATTTATAATTTTATCATTTCTTACAATATTATAACGCAACATCCAAACATAAACACCTGGATTAACATTTTTCCCTTTATAACTACCATCCCATTGAGAAGAAAGCTTCTCTTTACTATAATATATTTTATTCCCCCATCTATCAAATATACTAAAATCTTGTATTTCAAATTCAAAATCGCAATATATTTTTATGTTCATATAATCATTCAATCCATCACCATTTGGAGTGAAAATATTCGGTACATAAATACCACAATCACATTTTTCATAATTCACATTATAATTGTATTCATAATTACCGCATCGGTTTGTTATGCTAACAGTGTAATTGCCTTCGTGATTAACAATAATATCTTTATCTGTAGAGCCTGTATTCCAGCTATACGTACCATAAATCGGAGCATCAAGAACCAATCTTTCACCATTACATAAAAGAGTATCGAAATAAAGTTTATCTATAAGGCTATTATTTATAACTTCAACAGAATCGACTAACACACATTCATCAATATAAGCACTTACAATATATTTTCCAGCTATATCTACTAATATCATTGAATCAGTACTACCAGTATTCCACAGATATGAAGCATCCAAAAATCCGGCATTCAGCATTTTTGATTCACCCTGACATAGAAGTATTGTATCCGGCAACGGATCAAAACAACGAACCAATACATCCTCAAGATAATAATACTCCCTATGTGGTGGTACAGACCCCTCTTCACACACAAGCGTAGTCTCAATTGTGTCTCTAAAATTTCCTATAATAGCAAATGCTTCCGTACCGTTTGCTATATAGCATCCACTTATCTTGGTCCACCCGAACGTATCCGTAATAAGTGTACCCCTATGTTCAATTGCTGGTTCTAACGGTAGCACTTCATAAGGTCCCAATTCTTTGTAATAGGTACTATCTGTAAAAGCAAGGCCTATAGCGTCAATAAAACACTCTTTCCAACCAAAATGATGATCTGGTGAAACATAAAATTTGATGTAATAACTCTTGTCTTTATGCAAGGTGTCATACAATGGTGTGCCAATATAATTTGAAACCGGTTCATTAGAATCATAATATACTTGTAGATTTGCATACCCCCCTCCACTTCGAGGCATCTGATAAGATTTAAAACCATAAATACCTGCATGAGGAGGATAGTCATACCCTAATTCTTTCGAACAAATATTATAGATAGTTGGCGTAAGGTTTGTAAAACTTGAAGAACAAGCTTGCCATTTTGGAGCAAAAGATAACTGCCCTATTTGACTTGGGCAATCAATCAAACTATCAAATCCCGGATTAGGAATCAAATTTTGTCCATACGCTATAACAAACAATGAATAAAAAACCAAAATCAGCCTTATCTTTCTCATATAAGTATTATATAAAATTTCCTCTATGTCAAATCTAACGAATAACATAGAGGATAATTATTTGATAGTATATTTATTTCATTACAGCCAATTTAGTCTTTATAAGTTGTTTGCCTTTTTTCGAAACATTAACAATATACAATCCATTTGATAAATCAGATATATTGACTTCATTAGATTTTAGCTCAATAGATTTAATCATCTTTCCTGTTAAATCCAAAATACTCAATGTGTATCCGACATCAACTGTATAATCAAAATTTTGTAGTTGTATATATGATCCAGCCGGATTTGGGCTTAGAATTACATCTTTATCGTCAATACCAAATTTGCATCCGGTGCCTTCTGGACAAATAAAGAAAGTTTTATTCTGTGTCCAAGCAATATTTTCTGTATTATCTTCTATTCCGTGTCTGCATTTGCTATTTTCAATAACAAACTGTACAGTATATGAGTGTAAAGGCTCAAAATCAAAACCTTTCCAAAATCCTGTTAAAGATCTTACCCCAAATTTTCCACTATGCCATCCCCAAGATTTATACCTATTGTATTGGGGTCCATGTTCAAAAATTGCCAACCACCATAAGTCATAAAACTCACTATTCGTAGCATCCATTATTACTTCTTCTTTTTCATCATAAGCAAGGGGATTAAAATCAGGTTCATTATCAACGAAAGTATAATCATTAATCTCATAACTCGCTCCGACAAGTACATCATTAGAGAATTGATCAGGGGAATAAGTTAGTGCACCCCAATCACCCAAATACTGTCCCGATAAAGTATATGCATCTACGTTACCGGGCTGTCCGGGCGTATATATATTACAAGGTATTGGACCAGGTAGAATAAATCTAACTCTATATGTTCCTGTTTCAACATTACTAAAAACATATTGTCCTTGACTTTCATATTGCCAATCAGAAGCATCAGAATATGAGCCATCAGAATTTTTCCTTTGTAGTTGATAAGCTGCTTTCGCCACATAGGGTTGGAGTAAAATTATTTGACATGGATGTTTGGTTCCTTTTGTAGAAGGTGAACCATAAACTATAGGGTAAAAGGGAGTCTGCGTTACTGTTACGGTTGTACATCCCCCTTCAGCTGTCTGTGCTATTAATTTTACTTTAAAAGTAAAAATATTAAAAAATAACAACAAATAAATTATCTTTTTCATTTTTTAAAAAATTTAAAATGAATCGCACCAACATCTTTAAGGAGGACTAGTACTAAGACAATATGTCTCACAGTTTTCCAGGATGTTGCCTCCCGTCATCATGATTATCTTACTATTTATATAATCTACTCAACTAGGTTCAATACTCCAAACGTCTACCTTGATCTTGTCCGTTTGTTTATGAGCTTTTCTATGAACATCTTCCGTTTTCGATAACAAATTTACTAATAATCGATGCTAACTTGTTTATATACGGAACAAATATATAAAAAATATCTTAAAAAACAAAAAAAATGACATTTTTTTTGTATGGACATTAATATTATGTCCTTAAGACCTGTGTCTTATGGTGATATAGCGCTCCATTTTTCGCACTTTTTGCGATGTTGTATTTGGATCTTTGTAGAATTATATATTTAAATTCTTATGTTGGCATCGACGCAGATTTTCATACCGGTTATCGGTATTACTTCTCTTATTAGTTCGGCATCCCGCGTCGAAGTACCAAGATTTACACTTGACGGTTTTATCCATTGTATTCATCAGGGAAAAGTTTGTTTGGCGTGATTGATTTTCTTCAATCACTATGTGATGAATATTTAGATAATGTGAAGCCGTGGTAACCGCAAGTATGGTTTTAGGGTACAAATACTTCATCTATGTCCGTGTCTTTAAATAATATTATCTCTTATAATTCAAATTTTGATTTAACTGTACAAATATAGTATTAATTCTTATATTTTTGATGAGATTTTTATCTTTTAATGATTTTATGGACAAGCACTATATATTTCTTGCAATATGTAGAATCTATTGCTCGTTAAAAACATAAAATACAAAAATGGCTATCACATCGCATTCGTATAATCCTCAAGAAGAGTTTTGGAATATCTTGACTCATGGAATTGGTCTCGGATTAAGCATTGTAGCATTGATATTATTAATTGTATTTTCAAGTGTATACCAAACAATCTGGCATGTAGTCAGCTTCACTATTTATGGTATTAGTTTGGTTATACTATACTCTGCATCTACATTTTATCATGCATCTAAAAACATAAAATGGAGATTAAAGCTAAATATTTTTGATCACGCCGCAATTTATGTACTCATAGCAGGTACTTACACTCCTATTCTATTAGTGACGTTAAGAGGTGTTTGGGGTTGGAGTTTGTTTGGAGTAATCTGGGGTTTAGCTATAATTGGAATTATTTTAAAACTGTTTTATACCGGAAAATACGATAGTATTTCTACTGTCGTATATGTTTTTATGGGATGGTTGGCATTGATTGCTGTCTATCCACTAACAAAAAACCTTTCAGTTCCCGGATTGATTGCATTGTTATCAGGTGGTATTTTTTATACCATTGGTGCAATGTTTTATCTAAAAAATACTTTGAAATTTAATCATGCTATCTTTCATGTTTTTGTTTTAATAGGAAGTATCAGTCATTTTATTATGATTTTCTTTTTTGTATAAAACATACTTTTACAAGTCTAAGGTTAAATAATAATCCGTTTCTTTTGCACCTCCTTTTATTCAAAAACCCTTTTCAACTTTACTTCACCTAGGTTTTTTAAGGTTAAAATATCAGAATTAATTTCATATTCTGTAGCCTCTTGTAATACCTCAATCAGCTTCGTTGAAAATTCATTATCACAGCATATTTCTGTACATCTAAAAGCACTAAAGCTGATACAATCATCACATAAACCAGAGTACTCTGCCGCACAGGAATTCACATCTAGATTAAGTCTAACCGTAAGATTCTTACTAAACTCTAAAATATAATCAGTATTTCCTTTTTCAAAGTTTTTGCCCTTGTATAAACTGATAACCTCCCATTTTCCTAAAATAGAATCTTTCGACACAGTTTTATCACAACTAGTCATTGTAAATGATAATAAAAATACCAACAATAGTAATATGTTTTTCATTTGAATAATTATTTTACACCGCTTATATACAATGATGCGAAATTCACAAAAAACGTTGGCAAAAACAGTAAAAATATTACTTTTGAAAAAAAATAAATCGATATACCAAGATTATATTTCCACTTCTTCCCCTAACATCGGTATATAAATATTGTCAAACCCAATATCCTCTAATGATTTTTTAAATGCCTTTTGACTATCGTACTCACCATGCACTATAAACGTTCTCTTTGCCCCTTTTTGATTTTTTAAAAACTCAAGCATTTCATCTCTGTCGCCATGACCGGAAAACGAGTCCATAGACATAACCTCCGCTTTCACTTCCTTTATATCTCCAAATATTTTCATTTCACTTACTCCTGACTTTAACGCAGCACATGGCGTCTGTGGACTACAGTACCCTACCAACAAGAAAGTTGTTCTTTCATCCTCTACATTGTTGTACAGATGATGCTTAATACGTCCGGCGTTCATCATCCCGGCTGCACTTATTATTATCATCGGCTTGCTTAGGGAATTCAGTCTTTTAGACCCTTCTACCGATTTATTATAATGCAGACTATTAAACCCAAACGGATTATCATCAAGCAAGAGATACTCGTGAATCTCTCTATCGTAACATTCAGGATGTGACGCAAATACCATAGTAGCATTCACCGCAAGAGGACTGTCGACATAAACCGGAATATTTTCAGATAATTCTCCTGAAGTAGCCATTTTGTCCAGCATATATACTATCTCTTGAGTCCTTTCAACGCTAAAAGCAGGGATTATCAGCTTACCTTTTTTATCTATGCAAGTATGTTTTATTATTGACAGCAATTGCTCTGCTTGTTCAGGATCAGATTCATGCAATCTATCACCATATGTCGATTCTGTCAATAGGATATCAACCTTTGGCATAGGAACGGGATCTTTTATAATCGGTCTGTCCGGTCTACCGATGTCTCCTGTAAAACCAATTATCGTTTCTTTACCGTTTTCATTTATCCTCAAAGTCACATTAGAACTTCCCAATATATGACCCGCATCCCTAAGCACGAATTCTACCTGATCATTTATTCTTATCCAAGTATCATATGGACAACCTACGAATTTATTCAATGCCGGGGAGACGTCTTCTGTTACATATAATGCCTCTCTTAATTTAGCATTTTTATACTTTCCTTTCTTCTTCTTTTTCTTCTTAAGTAATTTTTTATTGTACCATTCTACATCTCTTTCTTGAATTTTCGCACTATCCATTAGCATGATATTGCACAAGCTTCTTGTAGCATGGGTACTATATATTTTTCCTTGAAACCCATCTTTCACGAGCTTTGGCAATCTACCACTATGGTCTATATGAGCATGAGACAAGATCATCGCATCGACATCTGAAGGATTGAAACCAAATTTATTATTTAGATTCCACCCATCTTCACCCATACCTTGAAAAAGCCCACAGTCCAACAATACTTTATACCCGCTATCAAGCGTAATAAGATGACATGAGCCTGTCACTTCTCTTGCCGCTCCATTAAATTTTATTTTCATGTTTTTATTATTTTTTATTCTATCGCATCTGCAAGAAAACAGACACTTTTTAAAGCAAAAAGCTAAATTACAAATAATATACTAATCAAGCAGCTAAAAAGCAATTATATTTTGCGTCTAATAGATTTCAAAAGATCCCCCATACTCTTTGGCAACTTCAGCCACTTGATTACCAACAGGCAGCCATTTTTAGATTTTATCGTTTAAATAGTGACCGGCCATAAAGTCATTAAAATTCAAAACTCAAGCACTTTATAGACAGACACTATGTAAAACCTTTGAACCAAAAAGTCGACTTTACTTTTGGATTAAATTTTCATGTAAAACGATATAGTAACAAGCTAGTCAGAGGATATGTAAAAAATCAAAAGAGCATAATATTACCGTTTGAGATAGTATTTCATATCAATAAAAGACTTGCAATAAAGACAGGATTCTCTCCCTATATTAACCTTACATCAAAGCTTAAAAGAATTAAATTTTGCTCTGATCCACATTTGACATTTGATTACAAATTTTGATAAAAACCGGGGTACGAAAACAAATATTTTCGTACCCTGAATCATCAATCATCTTAGACATTCAATGCGCCGCATACACTATGCACCTGACCTGATATATAAGTAGACAAGTCAGAAGCTAAATAAAGTGCAGCATTAGCAACATCTTCTCCCGACCCCATTCGTTTTAACGGAATGGCATCTCTGAATCCTTGTTTTATTTCTTCCGGCAATTTTTTCGTCATTTCTGTTTCAATAAATCCGGGAGCTATTGCATTGGATCTTATATTTCTCGAACCTAATTCTTTTGCCATTGATTTGGTAAAACCAATGATACCTGCCTTGGATGCAGAATAATTTGCTTGACCGGCATTACCAAAGACACCAACGACAGAACTAATATTGATTATTGACCCTGACCTCTGTTTCATCATAGGTCTCAATACTGCTTTTGTCAAATTAAAAACAGATTTCAAGTTGATATTCATTACCAAATCCCAATCCTCTTCTTTCATACGCATAAGAAGATTATCCCTCG
>JALSPK010000045.1 GCA_026986005.1 Saprospiraceae bacterium | reverse complement strand
ATCTTTTCATATATGAATAATACCTGTACTTAATAAAAAGAACCTTCAAATTATCATTTTTTGAAGGTTCTTTTCGTAATATTGATTTAAACCAAACCGCTACCAATATCATGATTATAAAAAGCTTTGTTTTCACTTCTTCCTTTTTATAAAATATTTCCGTAGCTAAGGCTATGCAAAGATTTTTTTCATTGAATGAGTAAAAACTATTTCTTTTTCTATTTCACCATCTTGATAACGGTTTGGTATTAGCAGCACTGATTTAACATCATTTATCTTGAAGTGCAAACACTTTTTTCAATAAATCGGTAGTCCGTGATTTTATATTTGTACGAATGTCCAATTCTTTTTTCTCAACCATTTTGAATACACCGTCCAAGGCTCTATTAGTCACATAATCATCTAATCTGGGATTCATTTTTTTAACAAAAGGTATACTATTGTAAGCTTTGACGGCATCAGCCCAATAATCCAATGCACCAAACTTATTCAAAGACCTTACAATTACGGGATTAAATTCTTTATAGAGTTTTGAATTTGTAGTTCTATGCAAGAATTGAGTTGCTGCATTCTTATCTCCCATCAAGATATCTCTAACATCACTAAATGTCATTTGTTTAATAGCGCCGACAAATATCGGTTTAGCTCTTTTTACCGCGTCTTCAGCCGATCTATTCAACCTTTTAGTAATCTCATCCTCTACCCTATTAAAACCGGGAACAATTCTGAGTTTTTCAACTACTTTCTGTGCATCTGCGGGTAAAAGTATCTTATATGGACTTTTATAAAAGCCATCTGTTTTTGACAAATAATTTACACCTGAACTAATCCCTTTATTCAATGCTTGCTTTAATCCGTTGGAAATATCTGTATTGGACAACCCGGCATCTCCTACCGAATCCATCACCCGTTGGAGGGTAGCAGGATCACATGATACCATTGAAATGGTCAACAATAATAATACAATACGTTTTATCATTTTAATATATTTTTAATTTATTAGTGTCTATCTATAAAGTCATTAAAATTTAATAATCAAGCACTTTATAGACAGACATAATTATTTTTTTAATGCTTTAATATCATTTTGTAATTCCTTAACCTTATCAGTTTGAAGTTTAATATTTTTTTTCAAATCCTCTTGCTTATCCTTATTTTTTTCAATATCCTCCTCTGCTTTTATTATTTTTTGCTTATATTTCTCAATGTTTCTATGTAGTTTTTTATTCTTTTTCCTAGCTGATTTTAGTGATTTTTCTAGATGAGACAAATCATCTTCAGCATCCTCAAGCTTATCTTGCAGCTGATTCTGTTTTACGTATATGACAAATTCGTTTATCACGTCCTCAGCCCCTTTGTACTCTTGAGGTGTATCTTTACCAACAAAAGAAGTTCCCAAATCAAAACATAAATTCATATTGATACCATCTGCTGCTTCTACAAATTTAATATACACATCGACAGGATCTCCTGATTTGATGCGATTGACTGTCACTCCCGTACTGTAATACTCTTTAGCTCTCTTATTCCTTTTTACTTTTCCATAAGGCTTAAAAAATTTTTTCCACAATTTAGCTATTTTCTTTTCCTTAATATTATCAATATTAGTTGATAAGCAAGGTTGAACTCCCAAACTCAGGTTTATTTGTTTTTCTTTTACTTGACCAAATGATTGGCCTACAATCAAAATTAACATTGCCAAAAAATATAATATCTTCATAATAAAAAGAGTTTTTATTTTCAAATTCAAGAATATATATTCAAACTTAACTATTATTCTTCTAATAACAAAGAATAGACTAATAATAGTTTAATGCTATTATGACTAAGAAAAACATAAAGGTATACAAATATCCTCAATTTTAACAAAACATTAATATATTTTGCAGCGTTTTATAAATAAATAGCAAATGAAATAGTAATATTAACGTAGAAAGCACTAAATTGTAATAATCTTTTTTATATGAAATATATACTGCGTATTTTTATTCTTTTAAGCTTTATCTTTTTATTCTCATGCGGCAGAAATGACAGCTACACAAAGAAAATAATACATATAGAGCCTATCCGAATACAGTATTTTAGCAAGAGTTCTATCATTGGACAAGTAGTGGATCAAGATTTAAATGTGTTACCAAACACTATAGTTTCGTTCAAGGATTACAACAATAAATTACAAACTACACAAACAGATGAAAACGGGATTTTCAAAATAAAAAACAAGTTTCTTGATGAAAACGGTCAAATATTAACCTTTAACAAAAGTGAATATTTTACTCAATACGCTTACATAGAACCAAGTAAAAATCAACTTTCAGTTGTCAGCCTTGTTCAACAACTAAAAAATGAAGCTAGGAAAATATATGCAAAAGCCAACAATAGTGAGTTTTTTTACAACAATACAATCGAAATGGATATTCCTCCACACTCAATAATTGATAAAAACAATAACAAATATACCGGCTCATTCAATCTATTCTGCAAATCTCCTTTTCTCAAGCAAAATACACAATGTTACCCCGATCTTGGCATCCCGTTTTCTAATATCGGAATTAATTTGGATAAAAAAAGAACAATAGTTTTTCCTCTTTTTTCAACCTTGATTCAAATAGAAGATGATGCTGAAAACCTATTGTTTTTTGGAGATTCTGCTACAGTAAAAATAAAAAAATCAAATGTTCCTTGTTTAGTACATGAAAATTATATTTTATGGTTTTTTGATTCGAATACAGGCAAATGGATCGCTCAAAATGAAATTCACTCGACATCAAATATCCTAAAATTTAATATTATAAAATCAGGTTATTATATAATTACCAATAAAACAGACATTATCTTAAGCATCGAAGGGCAAATGCTTTATAGCGACCATTCTCCTGCAGAAAACGTGTATTTTGAAGTAATAGAACGACAAACCGGATTGTTGTTGGGACAATATTATTCAGACAATTTTGGTACAATTAGATTTTTTAAGGAAGAGAATAAAGACGTTTCATTAATAATTCCTAAATGCGATAAATCTAATTATGAATACCTAATTGGGAAAAACGAAAAAAATATAGGAGAACTGGTTTTACCTGATGATTTTAATAACAAATTCGAATTATCAATAGAAAGTCCTGTTTCTCATGGTTTTTTAATCGTCGAAGAAAAAGGATATGATTTTTCAACAAAACTTTCAGTTCCGGTACACGATTCAATCCAAAACAAAATTGACTTATACAGTTGTAACTCTTCATACATTTCTCTTTATGATGTAGAAGGATTACCTTTTGTAAAAAATTCAACACCAATTCTTTTATACAAAGGAATACAGATTGAAGCAAAAGATTTTATTCCGCTAAAAGAAACTTCAACTTATATATACATAAATATCAATAATAAGGAGGAAGAGATTTTTGATATTAACAACTACATTTATCAAGAGGAAAATGCCACTACCATAGAATCCGTATCATCAAGATCTATTGCTGCCATACGTTTTAATGAATCTGATTCATTTTGTCATTTTTCGTATATTAAACTATTAAGTAAGTTAGATTTTGATATAATGCGAACTACACATGATGATCCATTAAATTTTGAAATTATTACAAGTGATGAACAATATTTAATAGGTCATTTTTTTGGAACGATTAATTATAAAGGGGAAAGCAAGACGATTGATGGTTATTTTAAAATTTTAAATTAACCTATTGTGCAGACTGAACAAATCATATTGGGATGCAAGTCAAAAGATGATAACAGCCAAAAAGAATTGGTTTTAAGATTCTCTGCACTTTTGTTTACCGTCTGTAGAAGATATGCAAAAGATTATCATGATGCTAAGGATATATTGCAGGACTCATTTATAGAAATTTTCAACTCGATCAATGGTTATGACCCGGCTAAAGGAGGCTTAGAAAATTGGATGAAGCAAATAGTAGCGCGTACTGCAATAAGGAGATATCGTAAAATGTATATGGTAAAAGAGACATATGACAAGGATGTATCTTATTCAAACGGATATGAATCAAATGTTATAGACAAACTTGAACTAGAGGAATTGATAGATCTAATAAACACTTTACCTTTCAAGTACAAACAAATATTTAATCTTTATATTTTTGAAGAATACAGTCATAATGAGATAGGCGAAATGCTGGGATTAAGTGAAAGTAGCTCCAGATCAAGACTATCAAGAGCTAGAAAACTACTGGTGGGAAAATTACACAAATTGTACCCTAATATAAAATTATCTAATATTAAGTTTTGAATATGAATAATTTTGAATATAAAATTAAAAACAGGCTTGAGAACTACAATAGTGAGGTAGACCCTTACGAGATTTGGGATGGTATTCAAGCTAAAAGGAATAAAAAGAAAAAACGCAGGTGGGGATTCATTTGGATTGCTGCTTCAATCGCTTTTTTGTTTGCCACAGTATATTTTTTGAAAATAAACCATAGTCCGAATCAACGTGAAATAGTCAGAGATAATCTAGATAATTCCGGTTATCAGACACAAAGAGTTAATCCTAACAATCAATTTCCAATTAATTCACAAACGCAAAATTCAAGAACATCTACAACTACTAAGAGAAATATAAAAAATATTTACACAGATTCAAAAACAAGAATAAATAATAAAAATGATATCGTAAAAAGAAAAAATCATCATTCACACAACTTTTCAGAGATAACGAGTGATACATTTAATCCTGATCATACTTCTAAAATAGAAGCGGAAAAAGAACAAAAAAATATAATACTATCAAAAAGTGAGGAGTACACCAATTCTAAAATCGTTAGAAGAATGCATTCTTACAAATCAATTTCAAACACTCCGACAAGAATAAATGGTTTGATATATAATAGACAAGAATTACAATTGAAATATATCCCTTTTAAAAAAACTTTTGTTTCGAAAAGATCCTTTAATATAAATCTCTATCCTGATATCTCAATCGCTGCGAATTACATTTACAACAGCTTTTCGTTGTCAAAAAACAAAGCAAATAATTTCATGCAAAACGTAATAAACAACGAAAAACAATTGGAGGCATTTGATGTGTTCTTTGGATACAATATCCCTTTATATAAAAAGTTTAGTTTTTATACCGGATTAAATTATGGTCAAATTGATAGCAAACTTGATTTCACATACAAAGACAGGCAGGACATAATATTGGATAGTGCACTAACAAAAGTTGTGTATAAAAGCCTTACTGATACACTGCGTATATACGAAAGAGCAAAGACTAAAGGAACCTTCAATATCCATGACATTAAGTTCAATTACAGAAGATATTTGAGAATACCTGTTCTGATAGCATATAGCTCAACTATTAAATCCATAATATATGAAATAAAGGCGGGGATAGATTTTAACGTCTTGACATGCAACAATGCAAAAGCGATAACACCGGAAGGTAAGACTATTGCTTTAGACAACACAGCAGAAAGCCTTAGAAGAAAAAATTTACTTGGAGATTTTCATTTAGATATTAAACTTCAATATAGATTAAAAAAGAAGCTTATATTAACCTTCGGCCCACAATACAAAGTCGGTATAAATTCATTGATGAAAGAAAGTGCAGGATTTGATATATACAGACATAGTTTTGGCTTAAATATAGGAGCGAAGTTTAAAATTTAATTTTTATAGGTCAATAAAATAATTTGTTTTATTTGCAATTTCACAATCTAAATAGCTGCGGCATATTTTTTCCATCGTCAATCTCGAAGAATTGAATGCATGAGAAATAGAACCTCCTTTTTTACCTGCTAATAAATCTCCTCCAACGAATAATCCTTTAATATTCGTCTCTCCATCTTCTTTTAGCTTAGGTGTATCCTCGCAAAAATCAATTCCTGTGGATTTAAGAAAATTTTCAGGTGTACTACCTCCAAGTGCATAAACAATCCTATCAAATTCCTGCATACCAAAATGCCCTTCTTTAAAGTAAACCAATGGTGTTTTACTTTCAGAAACCTCTACTCTAAATATATTACTTTCAAATAAAATACTAACCTTACCACAATGAGCCAATTCAATCAAACTTTTCCGATTAATTGCATTCATCTTAATAAATTCTTTTCTCCTATATGATAGTGTCACTTTATTACCCATTTCAACTAAATACTGGGCAAACTCAGACGCTGAGTCTCCTCCTCCAACTACCAAGACACTTTCACCCTTTGCAAAGAAAGAAGTTATATCAAAATGAATTTTGTTTTTTAGCTTTAGTGGTAATTTATAGTCCGGTTTATTAGGTTTACCGAATATGCCAATTGCAATCACAACAATTTTAGACTCATACTTATTTTTATTCGTTATCACATTAAAAAATTCATCACCATTTTTATCAACATGCTCAATCTTTAATACTTCCTCTCTATAATTAACTTTAACTCCGGTATTTTTAATGGCTTTATCTAAATAATTAATAGTATCTTTTTTACTACTATCCTCCAAACACATCACACCATGACAAACAGCAGGCATTCCTTTATAATTGGCCGTCACTAATTTCTTATCAGGATATAGCGATCTTATTACCCAAGAGTGAGCTTCGGCTTTATCTATTATCAGGATCTCGTCAGAGCTCAACCCTGCATTTCTAGCTTCCATCACCAAAGAAATTCCTGCAGGACCTGCCCCCACGATAAGAAGTTTATATTTTCTCATAACTAATCAAACATTTTATACAATTAATTCTAACCAAATATAAAGATTATTCCTGAATAAAACCATATAATAACAATTGAATATACCTAACAATATAATATAATTTTTGTTTTAATCATTTTACTTTATACTGAAAAAAGATAAAACCCATGCAACACATTTTAAATTCATATCCAATTAACCACAGAGTTGTATCTTAAACTTAAACATTTGTTATTTTATCGGAAAAAGATTTGATAAACACAAAATGTTTAAAATCTAGGGCTAAATAGTGTTTGTCCATAAAGTCATTAAAATTGAAAAATATTCTTTTTGCGATATTATGTAACTACACAGATAGACAGACACTAAATAGTTTTAGTTATTTAGAAGTGATTTCATAGTAATTTAGGAAAAGGGTGGATCTTCAACCAAGACCACCCTTTCCTTTTGAAAAAAAAATGACCTTTTTATCCTTTTTTAGTTTTTTTTTTTGCTTTCATAGAATTTTTTACTACTTTTGTCGTGTTTATTGCATAAAAAATACTGATGGAAGCTATATATTTATTAATATTCATGGGGGCTGTAGTGGCTTTAGGATTCTTGGTGGCTTTTTTTATTTCAGTAAAAAGCGGTCAATTCGATGACTCTACTACCCCGGCTATCAGGATGCTTTTTGACACAGAGATTAAAAAAGACGATACCAAAGAAGAAGTAAAATAAAATTAAACAAAATTAGAATTAACAATATTTCTTAACAAAACGCTGAAACTAATGACAAAAATTGATCGATTTTATTATGACAATGACATTGTGCGCAAGTTTGCTATTGCCTCTATTGTCTTTGGTATTATTGGGCTATTAGTGGGACTCACGATAGCCTTTCAGTTATTTCTACCGGATTGGAATCTAGGCATACCTTGGATGACTTATGGTAGATTGAGACCGTTACACACAAATGCTGCAATTTTCGCATTTGTAGGGAATGCTATTTTTACAGGGGTATATTATTCAACTCAACGCTTAGTAAAAACAAGAATGTGGAGCAAAAAGCTTGGATGCTTCCACTTTTGGTCGTGGCAAGCAATAATTTTAGCTGCTGCGATTACATTACCTTTAGGGATTACTAGCTCGCATGAGTATGCAGAGTTAGAATGGCCCATTGACCTTGCTATTGCTGTTTCTTGGATTGCATTTGGAATTAACTTGATTATGACTCTCGTAAAAAGGAGAGAAAGTCACATTTACGTTGCTATTTGGTTCTATATATCTACTTGGATAACAGTAACTATGCTGCATGTTGGTAACAACCTTGAAATTCCATTTGATGTATTCAAAAGTTACCCTGTATTTGCCGGGGTTCACGACGCACTGATACAATGGTGGTACGGACACAATGCTGTTGCATTCTTCCTTACTACACCGTATCTTGGACTTATGTATTATTTTGTACCTAAAGCAGCAAACAGACCGGTTTATTCATACAAACTATCAGTAATTCACTTTTGGACTTTGATTTTCTTGTATATATGGGCTGGACCTCACCATTTGCTTTATACTGCATTACCTGACTGGGCTCAATCTTTAGGTACAGTAATGTCATTGATGCTTATTGCTCCTTCTTGGGGTGGTATGCTTAACGGACTCCTTACTTTAAGAGGTGCGTGGGATAAAGTAAGACAAGATCCTGTTTTAAAATTCTTTGTTGTTGCCATCACCGCTTATGGTATGTCAACTTTTGAAGGACCTATGATGTCTATCAAATCTGTAAATGCCATTACACACTATACTGACTGGACTATTGCACATGTTCACGTAGGAACATTGGGGTGGAATGGATTCATGACTTTTGGTATGTTTTATTATCTTTTTCCAAAATTATATAAAACCAAGTTGTATTCAACCAAACTTGCTGAATGGCATTTCTGGTTGGGAACAATAGGAATCATATTGTGGGTAATACCAATGTATTGGGCAGGTGTAACCGAACAATTAAGCTGGAAACAATTTTCTCCTGATGGGACACTAGTTTATGGAAACTTTTTGGATACTGTTACACAAGTAATCCCTATGTATGCTATTAGAGCAGTTGGGGGAACATTGTATTATATCGGACTACTAATGGCAGTTTGGAATCTTTGGAAAACAGCTGCTCAAGGCACATTTGTTGCAAATGAAGAAGCAGAAGCACCAGCATTAGAAAGGATTCAACATGTAAACAAAGGCCATAGATGGATTGAAAGCAGAATGGGTGCATTCTATTTTTGGGCTTTTGTAGCTGTATTCATCGGTGGTATGGTAGAGATTATACCTACAATCTTAGTCAAATCCAATACTCCTACAATAGCTTCTGTAAAACCTTATACTCCACTCGAACTTCAAGGTAGAGACCTATATATCAGAGAAGGATGTGTTGGATGCCACTCGCAAATGATTAGACCTTTTAGGTCAGAAACTGCAAGATATGGACAGTACTCTAAGGCTGGAGAATTTATTTACGATAGACCATTTCTTTTTGGTTCAAAAAGAACAGGTCCGGACTTACATAGATTAGGTGGTAAGTATCCTAACAAATGGCACTATGATCATATGTTTGATCCTAGGAGCACATCACCAGGATCAATCATGCCTAGGTATCCTTGGTTTCAAGAAAATGACATAGATTATAGTTCAATGGAAAGCAAGATTAATGTCTTAAGAATGCTAGGAACACCTTACGCAGAAGGCTTTGAGAAAAAAGCAACTGACTTGGCTAAAAAACAAGCTAAAGAAATCGCTGCTAACCTTAATAGTAATGGAATCAAAACTCCCGGACTAGAAAATAAAGAGATAGTAGCTCTAATAGCTTACCTACAAAGACTTGGTACAGATATTGGCAAAGGTGAAACAACAATGAAATAATGATAAGTAGAATAAAATACTTGATTAATTCCGGAGAAGCCGGAATCAATTGGATGGCAATAGGACCATTGATTTTTTTCTTCGTGCTGCTAATTACAATATTTATTGTTACAGCGATGAGGTCAAAATCATTGGACGCCTATGATGCCAATTTACCTTTGGAGGGAAATGATATTGAGGAAGATGAAAATTAATAAACATTTGTTTAATCATTAAAATATTTATCCTATGTGGAAAAAATTAATGCAAATTTTAACAAAAACAACGTCTCTGGAACAAGAAGCTGACGTTATGCTGGAGCATGAATATGACGGCATCAGAGAGTTGGATAATGTCCTACCGCCTTGGTGGTTGTGGCTATTTTATATTACAATATTTATAGCGGTAATCTATTTTGCCAAGTATCATATTATCGGTGATTGGAGCTCTGCTAAAGAATATACAGAAGAAATGGCTGTAGCTAAAGCTGATGTTGATGCCTACTTAAAAAAGACCGGTGGAGATATCAATGAAAACACAGCTAAATTGATGAATGATGCTAATGCATTAGCAGAAGGGAAAAAAGTATTTGATACAAACTGCGCTTCTTGTCATAGGCCTGATGGGGGTGGTATCATCGGACCGAACTTGACAGATGATAAATGGATTCACGGTGGAGATATCAAGAGTGTTTTCAAAACTATCAAACAAGGAGTTCCTGAGAAAGGTATGCTTACTTGGGACGGTAAAATATCTGCTAAACAAATTCAAGAAGTCGCAAGTTATATACTCGTAAAGTTGAAAGGAACTAATCCTGCAAACCCAAAAGTATATCCGGGCGATCCTAAATAATTTAGAAGACTTTCTAAATAACACAAAGACTACAGCCTTTATTGGGTGTAGTCTTTGTTTTTTACTATTTTTAATATGTTTAAATTGTTAATAAAATTAACTTGAGAAATGTCTGAAATAAACAAAGAAAAAGATGTAAACTTTAGAGATAGATTATCTACCGTTGATGACTCCGGAAAGAGAAGATGGATTTATCCTAAAAAACCAAAGGGAACGTGGTATAATCGAAGAAAAATTGTTGCTTTCCTATTAATTTTAGTACTTTTGGTATTGCCATTTTTGAAATATGAAAACGAGCCTTTATTTTTATTAAACATATTTGAGCGAAAATTCATCATTTTTGGAATGGTATTTACTCCGCAGGATTTTCATCTATTTGCCATAGGCATGGTAGCACTAATGATTTTTATAGTTTTATTTACATTTGTATTTGGTCGATTTTTTTGCGGTTGGCTATGCCCCCAAACAATCTTCATGGAATTAGTCTATCGACGAATAGAATATATGATAGAAGGGGATGCCGGTTCTCAAAAAAGGCTGAATGAAGGACCATGGGACAATTCAAAAATCTTCAAAAAAGTTTTAAAGCATTTGATCTTTATTGCTCTTGCATTTTTGTTTGTAAGTTTTGGGCTAGCTTTCATCGTAGGAATCGAACATATAGGCGAAACTTGGGTTAATCCATTAGCTAATACTACAATGTTTACAGTAATTTTTATTATCTCAATGCTTTTCTACTTTATTTTTGCATTTTTTAGAGAACAAGTATGTACCAATGTTTGTCCTTACGGTAGAATGCAAAGTGTCTTGTTAGTCGATGATTCTATTGTAGTGCATTATGATTTTTACAGAGGAGAAAAAAGAGCAAGCCAAAAAGAAAGAAATCAAAAAATAAAATCAGGAGAAGCTAAAGAAGATGATTTTGGAGATTGTATCGACTGCAACCAATGTGTAGCCGTATGCCCTACCGGGATAGATATTCGGAATGGGACGCAGCTGGAGTGTGTGAACTGTACTGCTTGTATGGATGCTTGTGATGCTGTCATGGAAAAAATACATAAGCCCAAAGGACTTATCAGATACGCATCAGAGTATTCTATTAAAAACAGAGAGCCTTTTAAATTTTCTACCAGAGCAAAAGCTTATTCAGGAGTATTGGTTTTAATACTTGGGTTGCTTACAATTGTTGCATTGAATAGGGTTAAAGTTGAAGGGATAATCCTACGTACTCCCGGTATGACTTATCAGTATGCAGAGGGGGACACTACACACATTGTCAATCTCTATAATTATAAGCTTATTAACAAAACTTCCGGAGATATACACAATGTCGAATTTAAGGTAATCAATATTAAAGAAGCTGTACTAAAACCGATTCCTGCTAAAATTGATTTGATTCCTAAATTCGGGAGAGCTACAGGAAGTATTATAGTGACGATTCCCGTATCTGCAATGAAGGGATATAAAACGCCAATCAAATTTCAAGTATTGGCGGATGGTAAACTGGTTGATGAACCTGAAACCAATTTTTTGGGACCTCATTGATAAATAAAGAAATGTTATATAAATGACATAACTCAATAAAAGGAGAAGGCAAATCATTCTGCTTTCTCTTTTTTTTATAAATTTGTAATTAAAACAAATAAAAATGAAATTTAAGTTTCACTGGGGATGGGCGATAGGTGTTTTTTACACAAGTTTTGTCGCAGCAATGGTATATTTCGTAATTTACTCTAAAGGAGTTGACCACTCTCTCGTAAGAGACAATTATTACGATTATGATATTGGTTATGAAAAACTAATCGGAGAAAAAAGACGTAATTCAAATGCACTGAAAACCCCTGTTGCAATTGAATATGACAAAGTCAATGAGAATCTCGCTATTATATTTCCACCCGATATAAAAAATGTAACAGGTCAAATTTGGCTCTACAGGGTTAACAATGAAAAATTGGATAAGAAGATTAATATAAAAACAGATTCGGCTGGCAAACAAATAATTAATTTTGATAATTTTGCCGGAGGGAAATGGAAAGTAAATATAGATTGGGCTGCCGGAGGTAAGCAGTACCTTGATCATAAGGATATCTATGTAAAATAATCTTTTTATTTTTATATTGGAAATTTTTCTTTAATTTTTAAATATTTAACATATGTATTTAATTACAGCTCTTTTGATGGGATTAATTGGTAGCATGCATTGCGCAGGGATGTGCGGTCCAATAGCAATATCCCTCCCCTATCGTGTTGGTATGCAAACAAAAGAAGAAACTTTTTTTAAAATATTAGTTTATAATCTAGGTCGAATAATCACCTATGCCTTTTTCGGATTGCTTTTTGGAATTGTCGGTAAGGGTTTTTTTACTATGGGAATCCAAAAATGGGTTTTGATAGCATTAGCAATTGTCCTAATAATAGTCGCACTATTCTCTATAGATGTTGAGTCCAAAGCTCTTAAAATTCCATTTATTAAGAGGTTCAACACAAAATTGAAAACTTTATTAGCCAAAGCGCTAAAAAATGCTACAATAAAATCATTTTTATACATTGGTATTCTCAATGGATTTTTACCCTGCGGTTTGGTCTATATGGCAATAGTTGCTGCTATAGCTACCGGCAATGTTATCAGCTCCGTTATTTATATGATATTGTTTGGACTAGGTACAATGCCAATGATGATGGCTTTGGGCTATGGTGGTCATTTATTGAGTACAAGATTCAGAACGATACTGAGAAGACTCTACCCTATCTTCATGATTATTTTTGCAATTCTATTTTTGATGAGAGCTTTCAAGATAAGCATGATGCCCGATGATTTTGATTTTTGGATAAACAAGCTAAAAATGATGAAAAGCAAATAAAAAAAAGAGACTAAATAAACAGTCTCTTTTTATTTATTCAATACATATATTATCTCACATTAAAAAGTAAGTCGTATTTCTTATTACCTTTCCTAATGCTCATTATATAAATACCTGAACTTAATTCACCTTCATTAAATTTATGAATATTCTTACCTCCATTCAGTTTAATCGCTTTTTGCGCAACTAATTTTCCAGTCATACTACTAATAATCATCATATAGTCTCCACCTTCCTTAACATCAATATTCAAATAAAAATCTCCATCATTCGGATTAGGATAAATCTTGACTTCATTAAAATCAATTTCACTTATCCCTGAAACTTGTACACTTAGCTGCTTGGACTCTATTTGTTGTCCACAATCATTATTAGCATACAATGTGACTGTATATGTTCCTGTCGAAGAGTATTGATGAACTGGATTTTCTTCTTCAGCCACAATAGATCCATCTCCAAAATCCCAACTAAATTTATTAGCATCATTAGAACATTGTGAAGTAAATGTAACTTTACCACCATTTTTCTCAAATGAAAAATCTACTTTTGGTCCATCATCTACAATAATTGCAGATTCGGTAAACATTGTATCATTACCATTATCCCCATATGCAATTAATGTTACATCAAATTCTCCACCAACTGCATAACTTACGGTTGGAGCATTATCATTGAGAACACTTGCAGGATTACCTCCTTCAAATTTCCACAAAATAGAATTTGCCGATGTAGAAAGGTTATTGAATTTGACTTCTAAAAGGGCACAACCTTCAGATGGATAGCTATTGAACATAGCTGTTGGTAAAGAAGCAACTGAAATATCGCGTTCTATTGATTCCTCACCACAATTATTAGTTGCTGTTACTTTTATTACATAATCCCCTTGAGATGCATATGTATGAGTAACAATGTTACCTGTTCCATTTTGACCATCACCAAAGTCCCAATCTACATTTGTCGCTGTTCCACCGGTGTATGTAAATGTAACATCAAGTTCATTAGATGATGTTGCGAAATCCGGAACTGGGCTTCCGTATGCTTCAACAAGATCCACTTCAGTTTTTGTATTTGAGCTAACAGAATTTGTAACTTTCAATGAAACATCGTAAACACCATTGTTATTAAAGACTATAGTTGGATTTTCTTCTGTCGAAGTTGCCGGTGCACCTCCCTCAAATGTCCATTCATAGGATTCGCTATTTTGAGACGACATATTTGTAAATTGTACAGTAAGAGGAGCACATCCATTTGTAATATTGTATGTAAAATCTGCAAGAGGAGGATTGGCAATAACGACAGTTTTATTAACCTCAATTGTATCGCATATACTCCAAAATTTGAATTTAACCTCATAATCTCCGTCAATTGCATATGTATGACTAGGATTCACATCAGTAGAAGTAGATCCGTCCCCAAAGTCCCAACTAAAGCCTTCTATATTGTCAGTTGTCTGTGTGAAATTCACAATATAAGCATTGACTGTATTGGTAAAATCTCCGGTAGGCTGTGCCAATACTTCAATATAATCTAGTCTCACAAGCGTGTCTTTACCCAAACTATTGCTTGCATACATGGTCACATCAAATTTTCCTGCATTATTGTATTGTACTACCGGATGTAACTCTGTAGATGTTCCGGGATTTCCACCTTCAAACACCCATGAAACATTATCTGTGTTCGCTAAACTATGAAAATTCGCATCAAATACTGCACAACCTCTTGCAGTATCTACTGTGAAATCAGCATTTGCTTCCAATGTCAGATGTATTAGTTTTGTAATCGTATCTTTCCCACAATCATTTGTAGCGATTAATCTTACATTATAATCTCCTCCTGCCGAATATGTATGAACAGAATTAGTATCAGTCGAAGATGTCCCATCTCCATAATCCCAATTAAAAGTATTGCCATCAAAAGAAGTGTTAGTAAATGTCACAATGTTTCCATTAATCGTATGAATAAAATTCGCTTTTGGTATATCGTGAATGTATATTGTATCTATATACTTGATCGTATCAGAATACAATGCATTATAAACTATAAGCTGAACATTGAATTTGCCGGCAGTATCATATCTGACTACAGGGTTTTTTAAAGTGGAACTTGCAGGTGTTCCAGCTTCAAATGTCCAATATCTTGTATCCACGTTATCTGATGAGTTATCATGAAAATGGATAGTGTCAGGTTTACATCCTTCAGAATGATCCATTGTAATCCCTGCTGTTGGTTGTGTCACTATATCGATAACCAAAGAATATTCTTGTGGTTCAGAGCATTCATCATTTGAGGCATATAACACTACTGTATAAGTACCATCAGAAGTATACGTATGAATTGGATTTTCCTCTTCGCTTTCATCTCCATCATCAAAATCCCAAGAATAAACTGTAGCTAGTTGAGATGTGTTTGTAAAATGAACCTCGTTATCATTAAATATCTCATAAGTAAATTCAGGTATTGCTACTGCATTCACAGTAATAAAATCTTCTTTAAGTTCTTCTTCACTTTCGCCACCGCTATTTGAAGCTACAAGAGAAACATCATATACACCTGCATCATAATATATGACAACAGGATCTTTTTCATCTGAATTATCCGGGTCACCTCCATCAAATGTCCAATCCCAAGCGGTGGGATCGTTTGTAGAAAGATCATAAAATGAAACTTCTTCACCTTCACAAATCACTTCCGGATCTGCTTCGAAATCAGCAACAGGTGGCTCAACTCCAAGAGTACAGTCTCCTACACAAGGAGCATCATTGTAATGATTGGTAATAAGAGTCCCGGGTTGATCCCCAAAACCAAGATTGAAATCTATCCCTATTCCGGAAACCAGATGACAATAACTCATAATAGTTCCGGCATCAGGCAATATTGGATTATTGGGGTCATAGCAGTCACCTTCGTTATAACCAGCTTCAGGTCCACAATCATCAATTTGGGTATTATTACCATTCCACACACAAGCGTGTGTATGACGAGATCCGAAATTATGACCAACCTCATGTGCAACGACTTCAACAGTCCACGAATAAGTAGGTACACTATTGAATCCTGAATTAATATTCATATATGCATAATTCCAACCATCTGTACAAAGCACATCCAACCAAGCGAGTCCTCCTGTACCATTTCCTCCCAAAGCATAGAGACTAGCTAGCCCTCCATTTGGATTAGGGTTATTATCTCTAAATTGATTTAATGCAACACTAGAACTATTCTGATCATATCCATCCGGTGTCTCCCACACCATAATCTCATTTATCCCAATACTTACATTAATCTCATCGTATAGAACCTCCACTTCTGCAAAAACAGCAGTTATGTAGTCTGTAGCAGCTTGAACGCTTCCTTTATCCTCGTACAAGGCATAATCTCCCTCAATATAAAAACACAGTCCTGCATTTGCTCTACTCACAATTTCATTATTGATCCTAGTACCATCATTATGAGCTATTGCATCGTCAGGAGTGTCACATTTAAGATTTTTGTCAATTTTCACTTTTCTATCTTGATATACCACGTAGTCTACATTGCTACCTTCTAACTTCACTAAATCAATATTGCCTACCCCTTCAATAGCAATAATTCCCATCACCTGATCTTTAAACACATTAAGGGTAGCATACCCCTTTTTACCTTTAATCTTTCCCTTATAAAACAACCCAGGCTCATAATCAGTTATAGTATCGCCTCTAGATGTCCTAAGAATAAAACCTTCATTCAATACCGAATATTGAGTCATTTCCATAGTAATTGTTTCTTCATCGGAGATCGGAAGTGAAAATGAAATATCGTAATTTTTATGCTTATAAATATCACTTAAGAAAGATTGATTTATCTTCAAGGCCACCATATCATCTGCCAATCCAATAGCTCTAGGTAAAATAACCTCTGATTTAGTAAACAATCTTGAAATATCTTCTTGTTTTTGGGAAAACACGGAACTATTCATCAATAATACAATAACGACGAATAATAAGCTCTTAAAATTCATATTTAATTTTTTTATTTGAAATAATTAATTTTCTCTTCAATTTGACATATATAGTCGATAAAAACTACGCTAAAGTAACACAAATAATAATTATTATAAAGAAAAGCACTATAAATATTACTTTTCAATTACTGTAAAAGCTTTCTTGCAAATAATATTTGTTTTATTTGAAATACTCATATAATATAATCCCGATTTTAAGCTTTCAATATCAACAACATATTCTCCTTTCTTTTTTTTAAGATAGGCAAATGTCACCTGATAAACAAGATTACCATAAATATTAAATATTTTCAAAATGTCTTCGTCTTTCAGTTCAAAATCGGAATTAAATCCAAACTTACCTGAATTAGGGTTTGGATAAATAAATATGGCATTGCTTTCTTCAAATTCATCAATATCCGTAGTGAATATTTGCTTTGAAATAACACTACTATCGCATTTATTTTTCGCAACTAGTGTCACTTCTACTTCAGGACTATTACCAAACTTATAAATAGGATTGGTCTTGAAAGAACTTATCGTCCCATTGAAATACCAAATATAATCAGAACTATTCAAACTTTCATTTGTAAAAAAGATCGTATCACCACTTATTGTATAACTAAACTCTGAGACAGGATTAAATAATACATCAATATATTCACTTTTGACGATAGTGTCGTTACCATATTTGGAAAAAGCAATCATTTCAACATCAAATTCACCTGAATCTTCATATAATACAGCCATTTCACCATCCTCTTCATTTACAACTTGCCCCTTTTCAAAAGTCCATTTTACAGAATCATATTTTTCGTTATTGTACTTAAAAACAATGGTATCACCCTTGCAAACACTTCTGCCTGAAACTGAAAATTTTGCTATATATGGAATCTTTACTTCAATTGTATCAGCAAAGTATGCTTTGGTACTACATGTATCTCTTATAGCAAATAGTTCAACAATATATTTACCTCCTTCTTTATACCTATGCTTTGGGTTTTTACCTGCACTTATCCTCCCATCCCCAAATTTCCAAAAGTAGGAATTTGAAAGTTCCGATTTATTTTCAAACTGAACTCTATTATTCTCAATAAATTCAAAATCGAAATTTGCCACAGGGCCTTCAATAACTTTTATATAATTTTCCTTGTATAATGTGTCACTACCGGCTGCATTGATAGATATTAAGCTAACACCATAACTCCCCATACTATTATATCTCATCGTGGGATATTTGTGATACATAGTATCTAAACCGGTCTCTTCTTCAAATAGCCAAATCCATTCACTAGGATGATTTTCAGACTTATCAAAAAATTTTATTTCTCCGCCAACACAAGTAAATTCCTTCTGCCCAGCAAAATCAGCGATAGGTTTAGTATCTCCAATGCCCTCACATTTATCCAAACATCCGGCATTCTCAATAACTCTGTTAATAACTCTATTCGGTTGCTCTCCAAATCCTTTAGATAAATTTATTCCAACAGCTCCCACCAAATGACAATAACTCATGATAGTACCTCCATCATCCGGCAAAATGGGATTATTTTCATTAAAACAAGAATACCCCTCGGGTTGGCCTCCATTATTAAATAAATAAATATTTCCGCAATCATCAATCTGCGTTCCATTATTGTTCCAATTGCATGCATGCGTATGTCTAGAACCCAAATTATGACCTAATTCGTGTGATATTACCATTGCTGACCAAGAATACAGAGGAATATTCCTATACGATTCCCTAATATTGGCATAGGCAAAATGTCTATTGTGGGTGCAAAGACCATTTATATAAGCTAGACCTCCAAGTCCGTTAGCTCCCAATGCTAATAATATACCTAAATCCATCTCTTTATTTTTGTTATTAGCAACAAATTGATCCAATGCAGCATTTGAACTTTTAGTATCATAATTGTCTTTAGAATCCCACACTTTAATCCTAGCTATCTTTATGTTGACACCTTCCTTTTTATATAATAATGCAGACTCCGCAAATAATCCAAGCACAAAATCAACTGTTTTTGCTATATTCTTGCCATTATCAGCAAAAAGAGCATAATCTGCTTCAACATATAGATTTATACACTTTTTGCCACTTTTTCTACTAACTATTTTATCTAAATCCCGTAAATCATCAATTTTATCATCATTGTCGTCTGTATCACAATAAAACCTAAGACCTGCTTTGAAATCACCACCTCTATATATTATATATTTACTATCTTCGACCTTTCCTATATTATATACGATACCATCTTCATAAGTAAGCATGCCCATTAGATTATTTTCATAAAAGCTGAAAGTCCCAAGTGCATTATTTCCATCAGCTAATACAGAAAAATACTTTCCTTTTTTATAGTCAACGTTTATTTCACGAGCGTTCAATACTACAAAATCATCATTGAGCAAATCAAACTGACTAAAATGTAAATTCGCTTCAGTTCCATAATTGTCAATCGGAATTGATGAATCAAAACTATTTATTTCGTTATCTGAAATCTTTTGAACAAACTTATTGTTCACTTCCGCAATAACTGAATTTGTAATTGAATTCTTTTCTCTTAAATGCAACGATGTTTTATCAATAGGCTTAAGAAGCGGAGCTATTTTTATTTGTCCGCTTATTGGACTACTTACACTAAAAATCAGGAAATAAACAACATATCTAAATCTCATATGTAAATGATTTGCAAAATTAATAAATCTAGTCAAAGATAATATACTTATTCAATCGCAAATACCGTTGATAAAAGAAAAATACATAATACTATGACTAAATATTATAACATCACATTGAAATCATTGTTCATTTTTATTTTGCTTATTACCATTAAAACCGGTTATTCTCAAAAAATAAGGCGTGAAAAAAAAGAGAAAACAGAATTAAAGGAAAAGCTATGGTACGGAATTAATATTGGTAATATTAGCATTGGCAATAGTGTATTTAACACAGGCATCTCTCTGATGGGAGGATACAAAATTTTTGATGGAGTAAAAACAGGGCTTATACTTCACGGTAATTATTCGTACATATGGCAAAGTGGAAATGCACCCAATTACAGGATTTTTGACTATGGATTTGGTGGATTGGTCAATGCTACTATTTATAAATCTTATTTTGCTCAAATAGAAGTAGACAGGATGTATCTGACAAGAATTTTGCAATCTAGTAAAATCCAAACTCCCTACCTCATGACATACATTGGAGGAGGATACCAATACTACTCATCTTCAAAATGGTCTATGATAATCACTTTATTATATAATGTCAACCCTGATAGCAATCAACTATTTTACCCCCTTGATTACCGGATGGCTTTTATTTACAATTTTTAAAAATATAATGATAATTCAATATTATTGGTTTTTAGATTTAAATTTTATTATTTTTGCAAAAAATTATTACCATGTTTAAAAGCATTTATTTTTTACTGTTCAGTATCACTTTATTCGGTGCATGTAAATCAGACACTAAAAAAGATGATGGCTTTGCTAAATCCTCCTCAGATATGGCAAGTCAACTGCAGATACCAACAAATGACGGAAAAGTAGATACGTCCAAAATGGCTAATCTTTCATTTGAGGAAACAACTTTTGACTTTGGGAAAATCAAAGAAGGAGATGTTGTCAAGCACTCATTCAAATTTAAAAACACAGGAACAAAAGATTTATTTTTACTATATCATAAGACAACTTGTGGTTGTACAGTTCCAAGCTTTTCAAAAGATCCGTTCAAACCCGGCTCTACGGGAGAGATAACCGTTGTTTTTGATTCTAAAGGTAAAAAGTTAAGTCAAAACAAAAAAGTAAAAATCTTTGCTAACACATTCCCCAATATGTCAACATTAACAATGAAAGGTTATGTAATACCAAAAGAAAAATAATATTAAATATATAAACAAAAAACTAATTAAATGATAAACGAAATATTTTTACAATCGGCAGGAGGTGCAGGCATGATGAACATCGTATTATTCGGTGGAATACTACTTGTATTTTATTTTTTCATAATCAGACCCCAGGCTCAAAAACAAAAGCAGCAAACCGCTTTTTCAAATTCTCTTGAAAAGGGTCAGGAAGTAGCAACAACTAGCGGAATAATCGGTAAGATCAATAAAATCGAAGATGATTTTGTTTTCATACAAATAGACCCAAAGACATACCTAAAAGTGTTTAAAAGTGCCGTTTCTAAAGAAATGACAGATGCACTAAATAATGAAAATAAAAAATGATTAAAATAAACAAGGGACAACTTATCTCTTATTTTATTTTTGTTGGTATCGCAACTTTTTTTTGGATTAGTACTGTACTTAATAAAAAGTCAAGTTACACCAAAGACATTTGGGTGAAATTAATCACACCGGATAGTTTGATTGTGTTGAATGCTGATCTCTATAAAGCAAATGTTACTTTGGAAGGGAAAGGTGTTGACTTGATATTTGAAAATAAACATACAAAAAACAAACCGTTGAGAGTTTTTATCCCCCCCAACTCAAAAATGATAAGAGGAGATGATATAATAAAGTACTTGAGTAAGGAAACTTCGAAGTTAAATATAAATATACAAAGTATTATTTTTACTACTAAAGCCTTGAGTATAGACAAAAAAATCACAAGAAAAATCCCCATTATTTTTGATGGTAAAGTTGTATTTAAAAATCTTTATGGACTAAAATCAAATATAGTGTTAACTCCAACAACAATCGATATTACAGGTCCTCAATCTTACGTTAAAAAGATAAAGAAATGGAATACAGTCAAAATAGTTTACAATCAATTATCTCATTCTATCAAGGAAAAGATTAAACTGAGAAAGCCTTCAAACCAAAAAATATTTTTGAGCCAGCTTGAAACATTGCTTTCAATCCCGGTAGAACAATACACAGAAAAAAAAATAATGTTACCGGTTAGTCTTGAAGGTAACAAACAAGATAACTTAGAAGTATTACCTCCATATGTGGAAGTATCATTCCTCGTCGGATTAAGCAAATTCGACAGTATAAGTACTGATGATTTTAAAGCAAACATCTATCTAGATGAGGATTCTATAAAATCCATATCGTATCCGGTATCGATTATTGATAAGCCAAAACTTGTGACAATTCAACATATAAGACCAAATTATGTAGAGATATACTTAAAAAATAATCAAGAATAAATATTAAATTGTGAAAAATATAGATAAAAAGTATTTAAAATGGTTTGTGGAAAACTCCATGAAAGAAGATGTTGGGGAAGGAGACCACACATCTAATGCATGTATCTCAGCTGATTCAGTTTCCAAAGCAAAACTATTAGTAAAAGACCATGGGGTTATCGCGGGAATTGATTTGTCCAAAATGATATTTGAATACATGAATGAAGATATCAATTTTGAAACATACAAACAAGATGGAGATGTAGTTAATTATGGTGATATAGCCTTTAACATCGAATGTAATTCAAGGACATTGCTTAAAACGGAACGACTGGTGCTAAATACTATGCAAAGACTAAGTGGTATTGCAACTATCAGTTCTGAATTTGCGCATGAGGTAGAAGGTCTACCTGTAAAGATTTTGGACACAAGAAAAACCACACCTCTTCTAAGGCCATTAGAAAAATGGGCAGTAAGAATAGGAGGTTGTTTTAACTACAGGGATGGACTTTACGACTGGATAATGATAAAAGACAATCATGTAGACGCAAGCGGTGGCATAGCAAATGCTATTAATAAAGTTCATAAATACCAAAAAGACAATAAGCTAAATCTAGGAATAACAGTGGAAGTTCGTAATCTTGTCGAACTAAATGAAGTTTTGGACACCGGTGGAATTACGAGAATAATGCTTGACAATTTTGAATTACCAATACTCAAAGAAGCCGTCTGTACCATTGACAAAAGATATGAAAGTGAGGCATCCGGAGGGATAACACTACAAACCGTTAGAAAAATTGCCGAGACAGGAGTAGATTTCATATCTTCAGGTGCGTTGACACATTCTGCCGGTATTTTAGATTTAAGTTTAAAAATAATCAAATAATTATTTGAACTATGGGAAAAGCAGTAACGAGAAGAAAAACAGATGTTTTAATAATAGGATCCGGTGTTGCCGGGTTAACTCTAGCTATAAAACTAGCAAAAAAAAGACCGCATCTGAAGATTACGATTGTGACAAAGAATAATATTGACGATTCTAATACTAAGTTTGCCCAAGGAGGTATAGCAACTGTATGGGATTTGGATAAAGATAATTTTGAAAAACATATCGCTGACACTATGGATGCAGGGGATGAGTTAAATGATTTGGAAATTGTCCAAATGGTAATAAAGGAAGGTCCAAAAAGAGTCAAGGAACTAATTGAGTGGGGCGCAAGATTTGACAAAAAAGATAATGGAAAATTGGAACTGGGAAAAGAAGGGGGGCATTCTGAAAATAGAGTATTGCACTATAAAGATATTACAGGCTGGGAAGTAGAAAGGACTTTAATTGAAATGGTTAAATCGCTAAAAAACATTGAAGTTTTAGAAAACTTCTTCGCTTTAGAATTAATTACGCAACATCATCTTGGAAGAATAATATCAAAAGTCACACCGGACATAAAAGCATTTGGTGTTTATGTATTGAACAAAAACAGCCTAGGTATTGAAACAATTCTCTCTAAAACTACGGTAGTCGCAACAGGAGGTGCCGGACAATTATATACCATTACTACCAATCCTGAAGGCTCAACAGGCGATGGAATAGCAATGGTCTATAGAGCAAAAGGAAGAATTGCCAATATGGAATTTGTTCAATTTCACCCAACAGCACTATATACAAAAATAGAAGAATCTCCAAACTTTTTAGTTTCCGAAGCAGTAAGAGGTCATGGGGGAATACTGCGTACAGAAGATGGGGAAGACTTTATGCTCAGGTATGATAAACGAGGCTCACTAGCACCAAGAGATATCGTAGCAAGAGCCATCGACAACGAAATGAAAATAAGGGGTGTTAACAATGTTTTTCTAGATGTAAAACACATAGAAAAGGAAGATTTCATTAAGCATTTTCCCAATATTTATAAGAAATGTATTCGTGAAGGAGTTGATCCAATGAAGGATATGATACCTGTTGCTCCGGCATGCCATTATTTCTGTGGGGGAATAGTAATTGATAGCAAAGGTAAAACATCTATTAAAAATCTTTATGCCGCAGGTGAAGCTACATATAGTGGACTACATGGTGCCAACAGACTTGCTTCCAATTCCCTGTTAGAAGGATTGGTCTTTGCCGAAAAAATCTGCAAAAGCATTTCATCAGAGATAGATTCTATTGATATCAACGAAGATATTCCGAATTGGAACATCACAAGCACCAGTGACCCTAAAGAAATGGTCTTAATTACTCAATCGCTCAAAGAGATAAGAGATGTCATGGGTAGTTATGTAGGAATAGTCAGAAATAATATTAGGTTAAAAAGAGCAATTAACAGAATATTGCTTTACTACAAGGAAACTGAGGAATTGTACAAATCAAGTGTTATTTCTGAACAGTTATGTGAATTGAGAAACTTAAATACAATAGCCTATTTAGTAACTCGATCTTCACTAAACAGACACGAAAGCAGGGGATTGAACTATAATACAGATTATCCGGAAAAACTTCCTTACAATGAGATAACATTGATTTAAATTCTAGATAAAAAGTTTATTCGTTCAATCTATATCTCTTCCTAATAATCATTAGGACGATGAAAGCTATGATAAGAAATGGTATCCAACTAGCAATAGTGTAACCTATTCTATATCCCAATTGAGTCGTATCAACTACAACAGAGTCTTTAACTAATAAAAGTATATTCATAACATTTTTTTTTATAATCCAAATATACATTGTTTTCTAGAAAAAAATAAATTATTCCAATTATTTCGCAACGTTTTTATCAGAAACGCACAAGATTTAGATAGAAGCTATATAATATTAAAAATATTTATTACTAAAATACCGCATTTTAGTAAATTTTATGTTTTTTTGCACTTTCTACCGTCTCTGTTCCGTTATTTATGGGATGATGTTTGTAGAAAAGATGCGTTTTGTATTTATTTAACTATTTCAATATTATCATTATGAAAAAAACGTTACTATTTTTTATTTTTGTTTTATCTGTGTTATTAATAAATGCACAAGACATATCAATAAAATCATCAAATCATAAATCTAGTAAAAACATTGATTTTGAATTACTTTCTCCATCTGAAACAAATGTCGAATTCGATGAAGACACTATTATTGTTGATTCAGTTATCTTAGGAGAAGAAAGGATTATTGATATATTTTTAACAAATAAAGGTACAGAGACAAAAACCCTTTATTGGAGAGTAGAGACCGTAGCATTCAATGATGCATGGCAATTTTTAATTTGTGATTCTCAAAATTGTTATCCCCCAAACTACAACCATTCTTCAAAAAACAGCCCAAATATTCTTGAACCTGACAGCACACAATTTTGGAGTTTTCATTTTAATGACAATTCTGTAGCTGATACAGGAATGCTAGTATTAAAGATGTATGATGATAAAGAATTTAAAAATGTCGTTGACACATTACCTTTAATATTCAATATGAGATTTAATACAGCTACAATTGAATATAAAGACGACAACTTATATATTTCACCAAATCCGACATTGGATTATTTTAAGATATCTACAAAATCAGAAGTCTCAAAAGTTGAAATCTATAACTTGATTGGTAAAAAGGTAAAAACTTTAAAAAATAAATCTTATAACTTCTATGATGTGTCTGATTTGAGAACCGGAATGTATTTGGTAAGAATTCTAAATAAATCTAACAAAATATTAAAAGTAACAAGACTAAATATAACTAAATCCAGGCCTTAATGTTTAAGTATTTATATTTCTGAATATAACATAAAAAAGACAATTCAATAAATTGTCTTTTTTTTTTTGCATAATATTTTTTGTTTTAGCTTATTCTCTGAAAAAATAATTGTATGGTATTAGCTATATAAATATATTATTTTTGAAATAGAAAAAGTAAATAAATAAACTTTTTATAATCAGAATCATCATGGCGGATTTTTATAAATATCTAAGCTAAAAAAACACAATAAAACCCTTACACATTAAACTTTATTGCAATATTAGGGCAAAAAGAGTTAAATTTTGTTAAAAAATTGAAAATATTACAACTTTTTTATTACATTTGTAAAAGTAATGCGTCGATTTAATAAATAAGTAATATGAAATTAAAATTTTACATACTTTTATTCTTCATGCTTGGGTTTAGTTTTCTATACTCACAAAGTGCCAAAGAAATAGAATTAAAACCTGAAAAAGATCATTTCTCTAATAGCATTAGCATTTATCCTAATCCGGTTGCAGACTATTTTAAAATTGACTCAAAACTCATTATTAAAAAAATTGAAATTTACAACATAATTGGTAAAAGGATCAAGACATTAACCAATGACAACGGAGGTTTATTTGATGTTTCAGACTTAAGAAATGGCATTTATTTATTGAGGGCTTTTAGCCAATATGGAAAAGTGCTTAAAGTACTTAGACTCAGTATAAACAATGAATCCCCATAATAATAGTATCACGTAGAATATACTCTAACTATACCAAGCCTTGTTGTTTATGCATAGAACTTTGACTTACACCAAGCACAATACTCTCTACATGTAGGTTGTTTTCTTAAATAATTTGATATCAAAAAAAATCATATTATTATTTTTTTCTTAAAAAGATTATTAGATTTGTGCTTTCATTAACTCAATCATTTAATATAAAAAAAATTATGGCTAAGATTAAATTTGAATATATCTGGATAGATGGTTATAAGCCTAAAGCTAACTTTAGGAGTAAGACAAAAATCATTGAAATGGACTCATTTGATGGTGATATATCAATTTTACCTGAATGGGCTTTTGACGGTAGCTCCACTAAACAAGCAGAAGGGAACTTTTCGGATTTATTATTAACACCTGTAAGATCATATCCTGATCCAGGCAGAAGAGATGCCTTCTTCGTATTATGCGAAGTATTTAATCCGGACGGAACACCTCATGAGAGCAATACAAGGCATGGGCTCAAGGATGTTCCTGACATTTGGGTAGGATTCGAACAAGAATATGTGATTTCTCTGGGAGGTAAACCTTTAGGATTTCCTAAAGATGGTTTTCCAGCTCCCCAAGGACCGTATTATTGTGCTGTAGGCACAGGCAATGTAGCAGGGAGAGACTTTGTTGAAGCACATCTTGACGAATGTATTGATGCCGGTCTAGGCATGAGTGGGATCAATGCTGAGGTATTGTTAGGACAATGGGAATATCAAGTATTTGCAAAGGGTTCACTAAAAGCTTGTGATGACTTAATGATATCAAGGTATATGCTACACAGAATGGGAGAATATTACGGATACAAAATAGACCTTCACCCAAAGCCCGTGAAAGGAGATTGGAATGGTTCAGGAATGCATACAAACTTTTCAAATGAACCCATGAGGACTAAAGGAGGTAAAAAAATGATGAATGATATATGCGAAGCTTTTGCTAAAACTCACAAAGAACATATGGAAGCATATGGTCCCGACAATGACCAAAGATTGACAGGGTTGCATGAAACACAAAGCATTGACAAATTCAGTTACGGTGTAAGTGATAGAGGAGCTTCAATGAGAATTCCTGCTTCTACTGCCAAAACCTGGAAAGGTCACCTAGAAGATAGGAGGCCTGCATCGAATGCAGATCCTTATTTAATATTACAGAAAATACAAAAATCTTTGGAAAAAGTGAAATTTTGACCTAAAGATATTAACTCTATTATAGTGCTTGTGAGATAAAAAATTGTAATGTTAACTAAGCCACCGTTAAACTTAGAAATATCAAACGTATCATTTCTATAGAAAATTCTTTCGCGACTTAGTAAAAAAGCGACTAAAATTTATTAGTCGCTTTTTTTATTGTCTTGTACCAAACCTCTATCAAGATGATAAAATAGAAAAAGAATTAGTTTTTTGATTGCGGTTTGGTATTACTATTATTTTTTGACCAATAGCATTGCTCCTACTCGCGGGGGATGCTGAAGGTTTATATTATTAAGATGCATTATATCTATCATTGAAATATCATCATAATTAGAAGCAACATCACTAAGAGTTTCTCCTGCTTTGAGCTCATGAAACCCTCTCACATCAGAAGGTGAAGTTGACAATACCGGTTTAAAAGCAGCAAAACTAAGAAAGGTCTTATTCATATCTTTTTGATATGCAATAAACATTTTTAAAGGAGTAATTACCCCAAGTTCTATCTTGTATTCAGTTCCTAATAAATATGCCGTAGTCTCTCTTGAAAACTTACCAACTAAATACCTCGAATAATCAAATTTATTTTCCTTAACAAACTCAACTTTATCATACTTTTCAAACTCCAACAATGTAAACAATGCACTTTTTGGCAAGACCAACTTATAACCATGTGAATTCATAGGGATATAATTTTTCCTATACGCTCCATTTAACTTTTTTATTATAGATAGGGATATACCGGTAATATCCGAAATCTTACGAAAATTCATATGTTTATAAACTCTAGCTTCAGCTGTCGAAAACAATGATTTATCAGGCATCTGAGGAAGTAAATTATACTCTTTGTAATGCTCTATCATAAATGAAATAGCAATAAACTTGGGGACATAGTTTCTTGTTTCTCTAGGCAAGTACCTCTTAATCTCCCAAAAATTCTTCTTTCCTCCCGACCTTCTTATTGCTTTTCTTACATTACCTGCTCCACAATTGTAAGCCGCTAAAGCCAATGTCCAATCACCAAATTCCGTATATAAATCATTTAAAAATGATAATGCTGCTCTTGTAGATCTCTCAACATCGTATCTTTCATCAAAATTTGTTCTCACCTTCAAATGATAGTTTTTGGCAGTACCTTTTATAAACTGCCAAAGTCCGGCTGCCCCTGCTTTGGAATAAGCATCTACATTAAGGTGAGATTCAACAATTGCTAGTATTTTCAATCCTCTTGGAAGATTTTTTTCTTCAAGTATCTTTTCAAAAACCGGGAAATACACTGGAATTTTACCCAAAATCAATTCAGAGCTTGTGCGTCCGTTTTTAGTATAAGTTTTAATGTATTTTCGGACTTCAGGTGTATACTTGAAATCGATATCCCCACCTAAGCTCATTACTTTCCATTTCATTTCCTCTTCTGTATATACAGAATTGAAGTTATCAGGCGAAAATGCCTGTAAAGAGCTAAAAGATATCATATAAAACAATAGCATTAAAATACCGCTATTGATTGCAGATTTTTTATTCATAGGATTAATATTTTTAAATCGGTTATCAGAATTATTTTTCTGATAATATTTGAATTTCTCCAAATAAACCGCAAAGCTATTACTTATTTTCAATTATTCAAATTTTTATATTATAATTTTTCATAAACTATAATACACTGAATATCAAATTTCGTGCCAATTTTTATTTTTTTTATTTAAACTAGCAAATAAGTAATATTCCATATAGCAGAAATTAACGCATTTACCAACACAATTGTTTTGCAATAGCAATATAATTTAGAATTTATTATATTTTACTTATAGTATTATAGTACTATACAATCTACATTTCATTAGTGTATGTACATAAAGTGCTTGATTCTTGAAAAATAAATATTTTTGATAAGATTTTTGTCTTTTTGAGAATCAGTTATGCTTTAGCATCACTAATTTGAATAAAGTGAGTAATATCAAAAAATATAAATGCACTACTATTTCTATTTAGAAAGCCTCTTGATTGATTTAAAAGTGCATAATCACATAAAATATTTTTTCAAATACTTCTAATCTCATGCATTAAGATTAATTCTAAACATATTTATTGTAAATTGCTACTCTGGTATTTATACTTTATATATTTTTATAATACATCATTAAAGATATAAAACTTTACAATAATATAAATTTATAAATTTTATAAATAAAGAATTTGATTCTTTAATAAGGCTCATAAAGGTATTGCCTCCAAATATTATTGTTTTTATATTCAAAAATAAACATATACTTTTGTAAAAAATTAAAAATACGTTTAATATGAATTTATCGGTAAACTATCTTGGTTTGAAATTGAAGTCACCTATCGTTGTGGGAAGTTCAACTCTAACGATGAATATAGCTAATCTGAAAAAAATAGAGAAAGCCGGAGCAGGTGCTATTGTATTGAAATCATTGTTTGAGGAAGAGATTACGTTGGAATATGCTCACTTAATAAAAGCTGGTGTAGAGAGTGATGGCTATATGGATTATTATGATGTCAAGATCAAGAATGACAATCTTAATAAATACCTTCAATATATAAAGGACGCAAAAGCAGAAGTAAATATTCCTATTATCGCAAGTATAAACTGTACTAGCTCTCATGAATGGACTTACTTTGCCAAGAAACTTGAAAAAGCCGGTGCAGATGCTATTGAGTTAAACATGTTTATTATGCCTTCTGACTTCCATAAAAAATGTTATGAAATTCAAGCGATTTATATGGATATCATAGAGAAGGTTAGAAGTAATACAAAATTACCGATTTCAGTTAAATTGAGTTATTATTTTGCAGACCTTGCAAGATTTGTAAAGGAGGTCTCTTCAAAAGTTAATGGTATTGTATTATTCAACAGATTTTTTCATCCTGATTTTGATATTGAGAATTTCAAAATTACCTCCACTAATGTTCTCAGTCGTACTACTGATATCGCTATTTCATTGAGATGGATATCAATATTGGCCGGCAAAGTAGATAGTAGTCTTATCGCTTCTACCGGAGTACATGATGGTCAGTCAATTATCAAAGAGATATTAGCCGGGGCTGATGCTACTCAAGTTGTATCAGCATTGTACAAGCATGGAATTGAGTATATCGAAGATATGCTTACTGAATTGAAAGAATGGATGACAAGACATGATTTTGATTCATTGGATGATTTCAGAGCTAAAATGAGTCAAAAGAATATTGAAAATCCTGCTGTAGTTGAAAGAGTACAATTCATGAATTATTTTGAAGGAAAAAAATATGATTTTGAATAGTTTTTCAAATTCATAACAAACACATAAAAATGAAGAGTGATTATTTAAAAAAATTAAGTTTCGGAACAAAATTATCAAGGTTCTTTATGAACTGGATATTTTTGATAATGGTTTGGATTGGATTTACCAATACCTTTGATATGCAAGAGATAATAGTTGGTGTATTATTAACAGCGTTGATTTCATTTCTCGGAATCAGATTATTTACATGCTGTGATTTATCTTTGCTTCACCCTGTTAGATTGTACAATATAGCCAAGTTTATCATTGTCTTTTTAATCGCATTAATAAAATCTAATTTTGATGTAGCGAGGAGAGTATTATCTCCTTCTCTACCAATAAACCCCGGTATTGTAAAATTCAAAACAAAGCTTAAAACTAATTTTTCCAAAATGGTTTTAGCCAATAGCATAACTTTAACACCGGGCACATTGACCATTGATGTTGTTGATGATACATTTTATGTACATTGGATAGATACATTAACGACTAATCCGGAGGAATCATACAAGGAGATAGCAGAACAATTTGAAGAAATACTATTAAAAATATTTTAATATGGATTATATAATATATTTTTCCTTAACCGTAATGACATTGGCTTTGATATTAGCTGCTGTTAGATTTTACAAAGGCCCTTCAGCCGGTGACAGAACTTTGGCATTGGATACTATGACAACAATTGGTGTATCAAGTATTGTTTTGCTAGCCTACTTATTTGATAGATATATATATTTAGATGTGGCATTAGTTTATGGAGTACTGGGATTTATTGGAGTCATTGTTATTGCAAGATATTTAGAAAAAGCATTATGAGCATACTTGAAATTATTGGCGGATTATTAATAGTGATAGGAAGTATTTTCCTATTTCTAGGAGCATTGGGGATATATCGAATGCCTGATGTTTTTAACAGATTACAAGCAGGCACCAAAGCATCGACTCTTGGCGCTATGGCTACTATACTCGGGGTAGGCTTATTAGCTCCCGGATGGATTTTCAAGGTATTGATTATCATACTTTTCATTGCATATTCCAATCCTATCAGCTCTCATGCATTGGCCAGAGCGATGCATAAAAGAAAAGGATATATGTACTTCAAGGATGAGGATATTGATGCTTATAGTGAAATTGAAGAAAAAGATAATTCAGAAAAATGATATACGTAATTTTAACATTGGTTTTATTATTGCTCATGGTTGCTTCAGCAATCTATGCAATATGGCAAAAAGACTTGCTGTATGCTGTAATAGCATCAGGCATTTTGAGTTTGTTTTTGTCAATAGTTTTTGTAATCCTCCAAGCGCCTGATGTCGCATTGACAGAAGCTGCTATTGGAGTAGCATTGACTACAATTATTTTTATTATCGCCATCAGAAATACTGTTAGGTATGAAGATGAACACGATAAGAAGAAAAAAGTAAAAACTACCACAAAATGAAGATAGCAATTATTTTAATATCACTTGGGATACTTGGATTTTATCTAATGGATATTTTCTTTGGTATTGGTTTTGGAGTACAACACTTCTCCAATGGAGTCAAAGATTTGTACTTATCAAACAGTAAAGATATTTTAAAGGTTTCTAATGTTGTCACATCAATAGTTGTAAATTTTAGAGGATTTGATACTCTTGGAGAAGTTACTGTTTTATTCTTAGCCTCGACTGCTTTGGGAGGAATATTATACAAAAAGCGTCATCACGTCGGAGAACGTTCTGTATTATTTCCGGCAAGTAGAATAGTAATGTCAGGAGCAAAGTTATTATTTCCTTCAATAGTTTTATTGGGAGCATATGTATTTATACACGGTCATCTTTCACCAGGAGGAGGATTTCAAGGAGGCACAATAATAGCAACAGGTTTTTTGCTAATGCTTCTCACATACAGAAATTATTCGGTAAGTCACAATAGGTTGGTTTATTTTGAATCGCTTGCCGGTATATTATTTATAAGTATTGGTTTAGTTGGATATTTTTCTAAAGGAAGTTTCCTCGAAAACGTACTACCGGTAGGTAATATGAATGACTTATTTAGTGGTGGAGTTATTGGAATTATATATATAGCTGTTGGATTTAAAGTAGCGGCGGAATTGACGGGAATTATTTACACAGTATTACACGAAAAAGACTAAAGAATGGAAAAATACTTAGACATACTAAATGTTGCTATATACGGTTCGGCAGTACTTTTGATGCTGATAGGACTTTATGGTGCATTGACAAAAAAATCTCTAATTAAGATAGTCTTAGGACTTTCAATATTAGATTCTGGAGTACATTTATTGATGATTGCCATTGGTTATTTAAAAGATGGTACGGCGCCGATTTTCTCAGCCGGAAATGAAGAAAAAATGAGTGTTATGGTTGACCCTATTCCTCAGGCTTTAGTTTTGACGGCTATTGTAATTGGATTTGGTGTTACCGCAGTAGCAATATCTCTTGTGATTAGGCTATACAGACATCATAACACATTAAGAATTGACGAAATAAAGAAATTAAAATGGTAGGATCACCGGTATTATTTGTAGCGATTCCATTATTGGCGGCATTTATCATACCGCTAACAGGGATGATATGGAAGAATTCGGTTAGAATTATTCCCGGATTAGTCCTCGCATTCATGTTCGCCCTATCAATATCTTTGATGGGCTATGTAAGTGAACACGGAACTATTGTAGAAGTAATAGCAGGATGGAAACCTCCGATTGGTATTAATCTTGTATTTAGTCCTTTTACAGGATTTTTAACTATGCTGATGACTTTCCTTGGATTTATGGTATGGCTTTATAGCTACAAATTCAAGAGAAATGTAGATTTTGAGCCTTCGATGAAGTATTTTATTTTATTGATGCTACTTGTCACAGGTTCTGTTGGTATAGTATTGACGGGGGATATCTTCAATATGTTTGTATTTATAGAAATAGTGAGTATTTCAGGATATGGACTTACTTCATTTTACACAAGAAGAGATAGTGCAGAAGCTGCTTTCAAATTTTTATTTATGGGAGCGATTGCATCTACATTTTTATTGATTGCAATAATGATAATATACTCTCAACTGGGTACATTAAACATTGCAGATATTGCAGAAAAGATGCCTTTGATGGATAATAAATTAAAGGTATTATCTTTAGTATTTTTTATTCTTGCCATTGGAGTTGAAGCAGAGATTTTCCCTCTCAATGGATGGGCTCCTGATGTTTACACACAAGCTCCGGGACCTATTGGTGCTGCGTTTGCAGGAATCGTAGTCAAAGCAGCAATTTATGCAAGTGTAAGACTAGTATATACGATGTACGATTTCGGCGGAGCATTTGATTTATTCATAATAATAGGACTTATTACATTTATAGTAGCTGAAACTACAGCATTGAGACAAGATAGGCTAAAAAGGATGCTGGCATATTCAAGTATTGGGCAAATGGGATTGGTAATGATAGCCTTTGGTATCGGAACAAAAGAAGGTGTGTATGCAGCATTATTTTTAATGTTCAACCATGCCATCATAAAATCTTTGTTGTTTTTCTCAGGAAGTTATCTTGTATTCAACAAAAAGAACAAATACATTAAGCACGTCAACGGAATGGGCAAATATTTACCTATTACTTCTGTTTTATTTACAATAGGGTCTTTTGCAATCATCGGTCTCCCACCCTTCTCAGGATTTTGGAGTAAACTTGCAGTTCTTACAGCTGCAGCTGATAGCAAAATGGTCATATTAATAGCGGTTATTTTAATAATAAGTATTCTTGAAGCAGTATATTACCTTAGAGTAGTCAATAGAATCTATTTCTTTGATAAAAAAGAAAAAACTGAAACTCAAAAGCCTTCTATCAATGCATTGATTGCTATGATTTGTTTAGGCATAATAGTATTGGTTATTGGATTTTACCCCGATTTAATTTCAGGTTATTTGGATAGAGCTGCTACAGATTTGATGGATAAGGGCAATTATATTAAAGAAGTATTGACGATAAATAAATAATTATGAATATAATAATTTTAATACTAATCTTATTTTTTCTTGGAGCAATAATCACTGCTTTTTCAGGTAAGATATCTGCTTTGGTACAAGATATTTTATTTCTAATTGTATTGGTAGTCCCCGCTGTATTATTTTTTACAGGCGTAGATATGAACACTGAAAGTATAATAACCTTTTCACAAGCTCAATTAACATTTGGAATGACACCATTAAGTTATTATTTTTCTTTGATTGTTATGGGCTTAGCTGTTCTTGCCGGATTCTATACAGTAGGTCAAATGAATGGGAAGAAGAGAAAAGGATATTATTATTTGAATTATATCCTAAGTATAGGTGCAATGTTTGGGATATTAATGAGCAAAGATTTTATTTCTTTTTTCATCTTTTGGGAAATAATGACATGGGCTTCATATCTAATAGTAATATACAATGGGAAAAATGTTCAAAAAATAGGAATAAAATACTTTGTCATGAGTGCAATTGGTGCTTATGCAATGCTAATGGCAATTGTCTTGATTCATTCAATAACAGGTTCGTTTTTAATCACCGACTTGATTTCGGAATACACCGGAATGACTCAGGGTATGCAATTACTTATTCCCGCACTATTATTGATTGGATTTGGGGTAAAAGCTGCATTGATGCCTCTTCATATCTGGGCGCCTGATGCTTACAGCAATGCTCCAATGTCATATACTGCTATTTTTTCCGGAGCATTGTCAAAAATGGGTATTTACGGAATGGTCATTGTGTTTTTGAGCCTATTATCCAAAGTACCTGAAGGAGCTTTAATACGAGATATTGTAGCATGGTTAGCAGCTATCACGGCAGCGATCTCTACGCTTTGGGCAATAAAACAAGATGATGCAAAAAGATTATTAGCATATTCATCAATTGGTCAGTTAGGGTATATAATAATAGGAGTAGCTATAGGGACTCCAATGTCTATAATTGCGGGATTATTTCTCGCATTTATGCATGGAGTATTCAAATCTGCTTTATTTATGGTAGTCGGAGCAGTAGAAAAGCAAACCGGTACAACAGATTTAACCGAAGTAACCGGATTGATAAGAAAAATGCCTTGGACTTTTCTCGCTGCATTGATTTCAATAATTGCATTAGCAGGAATTCCACCATTAGGAGGATTTGTTGGAAAATGGATGCTTTATGAATCATTAATATTAAGCGACCATTTCATGTTGGTTATACTTGTTTTCTTTTCGAGTACTGCTGCATTTTTGTATTGTTATAAGATATTGTTTGGTTTTTTCTTAGGTCAAGAAGAAAAAGAATGGGCTCACGTAAAGGAAGCTCCTGCGATCATGATTGTACCTATGGTGATACTTTCAATAAGTTCTATAGTTTTAGGTACTTACCCTCAGTTGATATTGAAGCCAATCAATGCAGCAATGATGTCATTTGGCTTACCGGATACTTACGGAAATCTGTGGAAAGAATCTATCCTATTCAACAAATGGGGAAACCAAATAGCCTTAGCTCCTATTATGTACGGAATAATGCTTGTATTTGTCATTGTCACAATATTTTTATTCTTCAGAAATAGATCACGAACCAGATACGTAACTACAAAAGATATCAGTACTTCAGGTGAAATAATCAAGGAGCATGAAAACTTAACATTTAGTCGTGGATTCTTCCAACCGTTTTTAAGAGCAGTTGAACCGGTTATGAAAAGGCAAATTGACAAATATATGCTTAGTTTTGCAAAAGGTGTCGAGGATTTATTCGAATTCACAAGAAGAATTTATAATGGAAATGGTCAAACGTATGCTATTTACGCAATGATATTTTTGATTATTTTATTAATGTTTGGTAAAAATTTATTGGGTTAAATAAAGTATAAATGGAAGGTATATTAATGAGCATATTAGGTGCAATAGCCACATTCCTTCTTGCCTTTGTTGTAGGAATGACATACGGTGGGATACGACGAAAAGTGATAGCAAGAGTTCAAAACAGATACGGACCTCCGATATATCAAAATTTCATTGATGCATTCAAATTGTTTTCAAAAACAACAGCCGTTCATCATGGGGCAATGCACCTATTGGGACCAGCATTTTTGATGGTATCAGCAGTAGTCGCATTGATGATCATACCTGTATTGCGTGACAATATTTGGTTTACAAACTTGAATTTCAAAGGAGATTTAATCTTTTTGATATACATTATGACTTTCGGACCTCTTGGCATGGCTCTTGGAGCAGGTCAAACAGGTAATCCCAATAGCGCAATAGGAGTAACGAGAGGGTTAAGTCAAATGGTGGGTTTTGAAATACCTTGGGTAATGGCATTAGTTGCTTTGATGATTAAATACAATACAACTTCAGTTGTAGATTTGATGAATGTACAAAATGAAGTAGGACAATGGTTGATATTTCAAAATCCATTTGCCTTTGTCGCAGCTATATTGGCATCATTGGGTATGTTTAGATATGCGCCATTCAATATAGTAGGTGCACCTACTGAATTAGCTTCGGGGCCCGCTTCAGAAAATGGAGGTAAGTTTTTGTTCACTATGATGTCTGCCGGCTCTGTTTTTGCATTTGTAAAACTTACTCTCTTGGTAGATGTATTTTTTGGTGGTGCAAGCAATTTAATAGAATTGGTCATTAAGACATTTTTACTCTATATGATCCCCGTTATGTATGGAGTAGTAAATCCTCGATACAGAACAGAACAAGCGGTAACGTATTTTTGGGGTTGGCCATTGCTATTTGGATTTTTAGCAATTATTTATTCAGTATATTTTTAAAAAACAGCTATAATGGATTACGGTATTTATCAAGATAAATTGACGAGAATAGTTACAGATATCGCAAGAAGTCATTCACTTTGGATACTCGCTTACGGAACAGGATGTGGAGCTATAGAAGTTCCTGCAACCATGACTTCACGATACGATGCAGAAAGACTTGGTGTAAGAGGAGCAGCAACTCCAAGACAAGCTGATGTACTGATGATTACAGGATATTTAACGGTAAAAACGCTAAAAAGAGTGATCAGAGTCTATGAACAAATGCAAGATCCAAAATACGTAATTGGCTTTGGCTCTTGTGCTGTAAATGGAGGAATGTATTGGGACTCTTACAACACAATCAAACAATTAGATTTGTACTTACCTGTAGATGTATACATTAGCGGATGTATGCCAAGACCGGAAGCAGTTTTGGAAGGATTTGCTAAATTGCAGGAACAAATAAGAGCAGGTGAAGCAAGAGGAGCAACTAAATACAAAGACAATTTGGATTATTACAGAGGGAATCAAAAGAAGATTATAAAGAATTGGGATTTTCCTGATTATAATTGGTAGAAGGATTGCGATGGGTGCGAGGGGACGATGGTGCGAGGGGACGATGGTGCGATGGTACGATGGTACGAAGGTGCGAGGGGACGATGGTGCGATGGTACGATGGTACGAAGGTGCGATGGGACGATGGTGCGATGGTGCGATGGGACGATGGGTGCGAATGGGACGATGGTGCGAGGGGTGCGAGGGGGACTAGGGGTTGAGAATTAGGTTGTGAAATGTTGGAGAAAAGGGTGTAGTAAAGATTATTTATGAATTATAAAGTTTATTAAAATAACAAATAAAATGGAAACATTTTTAGAGAAAATCAAAGATAGGATTTCTGTAAATTTTGAATTGGATAGGAGTTCGATTGATGTCGAAAGAAAAAGAGTCGATGTTCAAATAAAAAAGGAACAAATACCTTCAATATTAAGGTATTTGAAAGAGAATATGAATTTTAGGCATTTGATGCACGCAAGTGTTGTAGATTGGTTAGAAGAAGGGAAATTTGAGGTTTTGTTTATGCTTTGGACTCCTAAAGAGAAAATAAGAGTTTTTGTAAGAACAAAGCTTGATCGTGATAATCCTGTAATGGAAAATCTTGATATGATATGGCCTCAATTAAATACTTACGAAAGAGAGTTTAAGGAAATGTATGGGATAGAATTTACTGGATTAGTAGCACCTGAAGAGTTTATACTTGAAGATTGGGAAGGTCCACCTCCAATGCGAAGAGACTTTGACACAGAAGCATATGCTAAAGATGTATTTTCTGAAAGAATAGGCAGAGAAGATGCTCAGGATGTACGTGAGACTATTGCTAAACGTTCAGGGGAAGTGATTCCTGATTTTGCTAAAAAACATTCAAGATAATGAAAAGAGAAAGAGCAACAACTTTATATTTTGGTCCTCAACACCCCGGTATTACCGGCAATATGATGATTCGTCTCAAGGTAGAAGGCGATACTATTGTCAAAGCTACAACTGAGGTTGGCTACTTACATAGAGCTTTTGAAAAACTTGTGGAAAAAAGAAATTGGGTTCAAAGCTTTACATTGATGTGTAGATTTTGCGTTCCGGAACCAGATCCTGTAGAAAACACTTATGCAAGAGCAGTTGAAATGATAGCTGGAATAGAAATTCCGGAAAGAGCAAAATGGATACGAGTTTTAATATTAGAGTTGGCACGAATGTCATCATTATTGCTGTGGCATGCCGGACAAGGGCATTCTTTAGGATTGTACACGATGGGACAATGGTCAGTCGGAGACAGGAATTATATATTGGACTTATTTGAAGAACTGACAGGAGCGCGTATCTATCATATGTATGTTTGGCCCGGTGGAGTGAGAAAAGATTTTCCGGAAGGATTTGAAGATAGAGTACTTAAAGTAATGGACTATTTCGAAAATAAATTGCCGGATTATGATAATCTATTATTTGAAAATAGCATTTTTCAAAAAAGAACTCAAGGGGTTGGAATAGTAAACCCTGAGCAAATAATAGAACACGGAGTCGTTGGACAACCTCTTAGAGCAGCTGGAATAAAAAGCGATATCAGAATAGATGATTCGTATGAAGTATATGATAAATTAAAGTTTGACATCCCTACTCAAACAGGTAGTGATATTTGGGCAAGAGCTTTGGTAAGAAGGGCAGAACTAAGAGAATCAATAAGTATTATTAGACAAGTAATAGGAAAAATTCCAAAGGGTGATTTTAATGTAAAATTGCCAAATCCTCAAAAATGGACAATTCCTGCCGGAGATGCATTTGCAAGAGCAGAATCAGTCAGAGGAGAAGTTGGGATGTATTTGGTAAGTGATGGTGGAAATAAACCAAGAAGAGCTCACTTTAGAGGTGCGGCTTACGTTCATGCCGTTTCACTACTGGAAGATGTTTTGGTAGGAGCTAATATAGCAGATGTTTCAGCAATAATGAATAGTTTGGGAACTTGTCCGCCGGAGATAGAGAGATAGAGTTGCGATGGGTGCGATGGTACGATGGTACGATGGTGCGATGGTGCGATGGTGCGAAGGTGCGATGGTGTTGCGATGGGGACGATGGGTACGATGGTGCGATGGTGCGATGGTGCGATGGTACGATGGTGCGATGGTACGATGGTACGATGGTGTTGCGATTGGGACGATGGGTACGATAGGGACGATGGTGCGATGGGGACGATGGTGCGAAGGTGCGATGGTGCGATGGGGACGATTCGGGACGATTGGTGCGATGGGGACGAAAGGAGACTAAGGGTTACGAGGAGACGACTTGGAAAAAGGAAAAGGATTGATTTGGTTTAGAAAAAGAAGATAAAAATTAAGGATATGGGATTTTTTAATTTAAAAGGTACATTAAGACCACTTACATCGCTTAAGCAATTTGCTAAGCCTCCTCATACTATTCGGTATCCGGAGGTGCCTGTAGAGGCTTCTGATAGATATAGAGGTTTTCACTTTAATGAAATTGAAGATTGTATTGGATGTGGTAATTGCTCTACTATTTGTATGAATGATGCTATTGATATGACGATTGTAGATCAGGTTAAAGGTGAAAAAGGTGATTCAGGTTTAAGACCAAGAGTCGATTATGGTAGATGTTGTTACTGTGCATTGTGTGTAGATGTATGCCCAACCGGTAGTCTAAGTTTAACAAAAGACTTTGTCAATGTCACAAATGATCCTAACACACAATTAGTAACTCCCGGCATTGATAATCCGGAAGGGAAAGATCGTGTTTCATATTCAAGTTCAGTTGAATGGTCATTGAACCATTTTACACGTATTCCAATGCCAGAGCTTGAAGGAATGGAAAGGGTTAAAAGTTTCGCAGAAGTTGTACTTGGATATAGTGAAGAGCAGGCAAGAGAGGAAGCTCAGAGATGTATAAGTTGTGGTATTTGTACTGAAGTTTGTCCTGACCATATGCATATTCCGGAATACATCAATGCTATTGCGAAAGGAGATGATGAGGATGCTTTAAGAATTATATATGACAATAATCCTCTACCGGAAATGTGTGGTAAAGTTTGTACTCGTAGATGCGAGGATGTTTGTGCGATTGCCACAAGAGGAGAACCGGTAGCAATTAGATGGTTGAAAAGATATGCTACTGAAGCAGCTGATGCATCTGATGTGACAAGAGATATTGTAAATCCTGAAATCAGAGAGCCAAATGGGAAAAAAGTTGGTATCATCGGGGCTGGTCCGGCAGGTTTAACCGCAGGATATTATCTTGCATTGAGAGGATACGATGTTACTATTTGGGAAGCCAATGCTAAGGCAGGTGGTATGACAATGTACGGAATTCCTAAATATCGTTTACCTATAGAAAGTTTGGAAAAACAAATTGGATATATTCAAAGTATAGGTGTAAAAATTAATTTCAATACAAAAGTAGGAAAAGACATTAGCTTTAAAGAGATATACGAAAATAATGATGCAGTATTTATAGGAGTTGGATTTCCAAAAGCCTGGACACTTGGAATAGAAGGTGAGGAAGCAACAGGTTCAATGCAAGCAGTAAATTACCTACACATGATTAATTCAGGAGAAAGTGTAGAAATAGGTGATAAAGTAGCCGTGATTGGAGGAGGAAATGTTGCCATTGATGCCGCAAGAGTTAGTAGAAGGTTCGGTGCAGATGTGACAATGCTCTACAGAAGACGTGTTAAAGATATGCCCGCTGACTGGGAGGAAATAGAAGGTGCTGAAGAGGAAGGAGTGAAATATGAACCACAAGCTATTCCAATCAAAATACATACTGATGAAAACGGTAAAGTTAATGCAGTCGAGTACTTAAAAGCAGAAATGGTGCAGAGTGAAGGTGGTGGAAGACCAAGACCGGTTGCTATTGAAGGAAGCAATACTATTATGCCTGTAACTGCTGTAATGGCAGCAATAGGACAACAAGGTGATTATACTTTCCTAGATGAATATACAGATAAGGTCAAAGTAGAAAGAGGTCGTTTTGTAGTAGATGATAAACAACAAACTACACTACCAAGATTGTTTGCGGGAGGTGACTCTGCCAATAGAACCGCCGATGCTATTAGTGCTATTGCAGATGGATTCAGAGCATGTAAAGCAATAGATGAAATGTTGATGAACAAAGATAGATAGTGTCTATCTATAAAGTGCTTGATTTTGGAAAAATAAAGATTTTTAATGAAATTTTTGTCTTTCTGAGAATTAGTGATGCCTTAGCATCAGTAATTTGAATAAAGTAAAAATATCGCAAAAAGATTATTTTAAATTTTAATAACTTTGTGGACAGACACTTGATAGTCGTAAGTTCAATATTTGTTATGAAAAGGAGTCCAATAGAGATATTGGGCTTCTTTGCTTTTACCAATTGTGTAATAGCAAATGGTTGACATACAAAAATTATAAATTTGATTAAAACATGATTGTTCTACATCCAAATCTCATACTTAATAAAACAATCAATGCTAAAATATCGGATTATTCTAAACTATTAAAAACATGAATTTAGAGACTCTTCCAAATAGCTATAAAACTCAGCTGCATAAAATTTATAATATTGTATTTTGAAAAAATTTATTACTACCTTTACAACCAAAATTATATGCCATGCTATATCAAAAATCAATATTTTTATTTTTAATATTCATCTCTATCAATTTATATTCACAACCCAAAGATAGTCTTTACAATAATGATCCAACCCAATATATGCCTCTTGGGATGCATCATGCAAAGTATCACTATTATGCCGATACCGGCTTAACCAAAATAGACAAACAAAGAATCAACCCCCCTTTTTGGTGGAAAGGGATGAAGAACAATAAACTGCAAATACTGCTTTACGATCAAAATATAAATAAAGCCAAGGTTGCATTAAAAAATGCTTTCGGTATAAAACTACTAAAAGTTAGTTCCGTCCCAAACCCAAATTATCTATTTTTAGATATTGAAATCTCCAATAATGCCAAAACCGGATTCTTTGATATCGTTTTATCAAATAATAATAAAACTAAAATATATAAATACGAATTAAAAAAGAGGGCGTCTTACGACAGAAAGGGACTAGACAACTCTGATATTATTTACATGATAATGCCCGATAGATTTGCTAATGGAGATTACTCCAATGACAGTTATAAAGATATGCTTCAACAGGGTATTAATCGCAATAAAATGTATTTTAGGCACGGTGGTGACATACAAGGGATCATTGACCATTTGGAATATATAAACAAACTAGGAGCTACAGCTATTTGGTCAACGCCGTTGCTTGAAAACGATCAACCTTATGCTTCTTACCACGGTTATGCTATTACGGATTTTTACAATATTGACAAGAGATTTGGAACAAATGATTTATACAAAACATATGTGCAAAAAGCTCATAATAAAAGCATAAAAATAATAATGGATATCGTACTCAATCATTGTGGCAATGAAAATTGGTTAATGCGTGATATTCCGGATAATAATTGGATACATCAATGGCCTGAATTCACTAAATCCAATTTCAGATCTTCGGTTATCCCCGATCCATATGCTTCCGATTTTGATAAGAAGAAACTGAGCAACGGATGGTTTGATTATTCAATGCCAGACTTGAATCAAGAAAATAAATTACTTGCAACATATTTAATTCAAAACGATATTTGGTGGGTCGAATATGCAAACATTGATGCATACAGAATCGACACATGGTTCTTTCCTAATCAAAACTTTCTTTCAAAATGGGTAAATAGTATGAAATCAGAATACCCAAATCTAACTCTTTTTGGTGAAACATGGGTTCAAAATGAAAGTGTACAAGCATTTTTTACCAAAAATAATAATTCCGGACAAAATCCATTATTTAACCTTCCGTCAGTTACCGACTTCCAATTAAATTTTGCAATGGAAGAAGCACTGACTAAACCACAAACTTGGACAGGGGGCGTATCAAAGTTGTATTATACATTATCTCAAGATTTTCTTTATGACAATCCATATCAAAATGTAATTTTTCTTGACAATCATGATAAAAGCCGGATATTCACTACAGTAGGAGAAAATATCAACAAATTAAAAAGTGCTATTGGGCTATTACTTACGTTAAGAGGTATTCCCGTACTGTATTACGGCACAGAATTGGGATTCAAGGGAGATGCCAAACCGGATGGCAATGTACGGCAGGATATAAGGGGTGGCTGGAGAAAAGACGTCTTGAACAAATTCACAAAAAATGGTAGAACAAAACTTGAAAATGAAATTTTCAAGTTTATAAAAAAACTCGCTAATTATCGTAAAAACACAATAGCTCTTCAGACAGGTAATTTAAAACATTTTATTCCGGATGATGGTATTTATGTGTATTTTAGATATGATGAGACAAAAACAATTATGGTCATATTAAATACTTCTAGTACTTCCAAAACTATTGGCACAAAGAAATATAAAGAGATTTTAAATAAATTTACTAATGCTAAAAATATTATTACAGATAAAAAAATTAATAATTTATCAAATATAACTGTAAACAATAATAGTATTTTGATATTGGAATTGAAAACACAAAACTAAGAAACTGCTTCACAAAAACACAACAACTCCAAAACAATGAGAAGATATTCTATAACAGATAAATTAATAATAGCTGCATTTCTTTTAAGCGTTATTATTATTGTTATAGTTGCGACATTTTCCTTTTACAAAGCTAAAATAGCTATTTTAGAGAGATCTTTCAGCCAAATGAATTCTGTTAGAGTTATAAAATCTAACTTGTTAGAGAGTTTCTTTATCAATTGTGAAAAAGATATTCAATTAGCGACAGTATCATCTGACATTCACAAAATTGTTGAAGAAATTAATAATATAAAGGACTCTTCCACCTTTAATGTTTTAAACAATGGTTTTATTGATTCCAAAAACCTATTTTTAGAAAAAATATTAAAAGAATCCTACAATAACATTTATATAATCGGACGAAATAAACTTGTATATCCGGTAAAATCTAACGAAATTAATTCAATTAACTACAATCTATTGTGGGAAAATACTGTAAAAAATAAGTCAATATATTTTAATGATTTTTCTCAAGTGAATAGCTCAGACAATTTTCATTTTACATTGAGTTCCAATATTAAAGATTCATTGAATAATACTATTGGGATTATTGCATTCGAAATACTTCCTAGTGCTATAGATACTATAATGCTTAACAATGATCCATCCAATGGTCTTGGAACATCGGGGGAATCATATTTGGTAGGTAGAGATTATCTAATGAGAAGCTCTTCACGTTTTCAAGAGAATTCTATATTCAATACTATTGTTAGGACAGAAGCTGTTGATTCTTTATTCGCCGACAATCCGGGGACTAAAGTCATAAATGATTATAGAGAAATTAAGGTTTTAAGCTCATATAGCAAGGTAAAAATACCATATTTAAATTGGGGAATCCTTGTAGAGATTGATTATAAGGAAGTAACTGTACCGATATACAAGATAAGGAGTGAGATTATTTTTATAAGTATTTTCATCTTTCTAATTGTTTTAATATTAATAATAGTTTTGTCAAGAAAAATAACATATCCAATCCAAAAACTAAATCAAGCAGCACATGAAGTTGGAATGGGAAACCTTAATGTGGAAATTCATTCTAAGTCGGATGATGAAATAGGTGAATTGACCGAGACTTTTAACCAAATGATAGTTAAACTAAAACAACAAACCAAAGAATTAGAAATTGAAAAATCTAAAAGTTTACGTTCATTATTTGATGGTCAAGAATCAGAGAGGCAAAGATTATCCAGAGAATTACACGATGGTCTTGGTCAATTACTAATAGGACTAAAATTGAAATATGGAAGTTTTATAAATAAAACACTTTTAACATCTGACGAGACTTATGAATTGGGTATATTATTTGACCGAACAATAGAAGAAACTCGCAGAATATCTAACAATTTAATGCCGGCAGCCTTATCTGAATTTGGATTAACAACAGCTATTAGAAATATATGCAATGAAATCACAGAGAATACTGATATAAATGTAAAATACAATGTATATGGCTCCGGCAAACAACTTGATTTGGAAATAAAAACATACCTCTTTAGGATAATTCAAGAAGGACTCACAAATATTATCAAACACTCAGATGCTAAAAATGCAAGTATTTTTCTTATATTTAAGGCAAAATATATTTCCATTAAAATAGAAGATGATGGCTGTGGTTTTAATTTATCAAAGAATAAATCAAGAAAGTCAAATGGAATTAATAATATAAAGGATAGAGTTGCTTTACTTTCCGGTAAAATTAAAATTATATCTAAGATCGACAAAGGCACTATAATAACTATTAACATTCCTGTTAAAACAATGAAAAATGAGTGAAATAAGAATAATACTGGTTGATGACCATCAAATAGTTAGAGATGGTATCAAAGCTCTGTTGTCTGAAATGACAAATATCAGAATAATTGGAGAGGCAAAAAATGCAGAAGAGTTTTTTAAACTGCTCAAAATAATAACACCGGATGTAGTGCTTTTGGATATCTCTTTACCTACAATATCAGGAATAGAAGTTTCGAAAATCCTCTCTTCTGATTATCCTCAAATAAAAAAAATAATGCTGTCGATGTACACATCAGAAGATTTTATTTTCAACTCAATCAAATCCGGAATAAATGGATATTTATCCAAAAACACGACAAGTGATGAACTTTTACAAGCAATCACAAAAGTACATAAAGGTGAAGAATATTTCAGTAAATCAATATTGGACACAATCCTAAAAAGTTACTTAAAAAGTGCAAGATATGATAACAATAACTCTGATGACAAACTAAGCAAACTTACAAAAAGGGAAAATGAAATATTGCTTTATGTTGTGGAAGGCTCAAGTAATCCAAATATTGCTAAAAAACTCAATATAAGCATTAGAACGGTCGAAACACATAAGACAAGTATATTGCGCAAGCTTAATCTGCACAGTACAGTGGAATTAGTAAAATTTGCAATTAAAAACAACATAATAGAAATATAGTAACTACGTGAAGCACGTATTAAAAATACGCAAATACACGATTGCACGGAATGTTTCTAATACATAACTTTGTCCGATAATCTAAACATTAAACAATGAAGAAATTTAGTTTTATCTTATTAGTTATGGTATTAATTATTTCTAATACATACTCACAAAAAGACAGTACAAAAGCAGAAAATCCAATCAGTATTAGTTGTGATTTGATGAGCAGGTATGTTTGGAGAGGTGCGGATTTAGGCACAGCTCCAAGTATTCAACCGGGAATTGAATATAACAAATCGGGTTTTGCTATCGGAGTTTGGGGAGCCTATGCAATAAATTTCCAAGGCTACCAAGAATCTGATTTTTATTTGGGGTACAAATTTTACAAAGATATGTTTAGCGTTTTGATAACTGATTATTATTTCCAAAGTGATTTAGCAAGTCAAAATTATTTTGATTACAAAAAAGAAACAACCGGTCATGTTTTGGAAACAACTTTTTCATTTAATGGAACAGAGAAACTACCTTTATCGGTCATGATTGCAGCAAATGTTTATGGTGCTGACGCAAAAAAGATTAACGATGACGGTACAGTAGGAAACATTCAATTTTCAACCTATACAGAATTAGGCTATTCATTAAAGTACCTCAATGCATTTTTAGGAATCAATTTAACTAAAGCTGATACAGACAGAGGTGAATCAGGCTATTTTGGCGATGAGGTTGGGATAATAAATTTAGGAATTTCAACGACTAAAAACATCAAGATTACTAAAAGTTTTACACTACCATTAACAGTATCAGTAATTACAAATCCACAAGCAAAAAAGATATATTTTGTTGCTGGAATATCACTATAAATTACATTTTTAACAAGTTCAATATTATAATAACTAAAATTTACAATTATGGGTTTTGATACAGGAACAACAACATTTATGATTCTCAGTACGAGTCTTGTGATGTTAATGACACCGGGTCTTGCTTTCTTTTATGGAGGTTTAGCCGGTAAAAGAAATATTTTAGGTATAATGATACAAACATTTGTATCATTAGGAATTACAACAATTTTGTGGATAGCCTTTGGATATTCACTGTGTTTTAGCGGTGGCGAGGGTGCTATTTTTGGAAATTTTGACATGTCATTTTTACAGGGAATTGCATTTAATCAGGCATATTCAGGAGCTGACGGTCAATATCCTACGTTTATTTTCATCGCTTATCAAATGATGTTTGCTGTAATTACACCTACTTTAATCACAGGGGCATTTGTAAATAGAATTACATTCAAAGCCTATTTGTTTTTCTTAATAGTCTGGCAAATTTTTGTTTACTACCCTTTCGTTCATATGATTTGGGGAGGCGGATTATTAGCAGATTGGGGTGTTCTTGATTTTGCCGGAGGTATAGTAGTTCATACAACAGCAGGTTTCGCGGCATTAGCTTCTGTTATTTATGTAGGAAAAAGAAAAGATGTTAAATCACCACCTAATAGCATTCCATTAGTAGCTATTGGTACCGGTTTATTATGGTTTGGATGGTATGGATTCAACGCCGGAAGTGAATTAAAAGTTGATGCTGTCACAACAATTGCATTTTTAAATACCGATGTTGCAGCATCAATAGCAGGAATCACTTGGTTAATTATAGAATGGATTAAAGAAGGACAACCAAAGTTTGTCGGACTATTAACGGGTTTTGTAGCCGGGTTGGCTACTATCACACCGGCTGCAGGCTTTGTACCGCTTTGGGCAGCTATGGTTATTGGCCTTGCCGCAGGTTCTCTTTGTTTTGTTGCCGTTCAATTTAAAAATAAATTGGGCTGGGATGATGCTTTAGATGTTTGGGGTGTTCACGGTATGGGAGGGGTATTCGGAACAATAATGTTAGGAATATTTGCTTCATCAGCCATTAATAGTCAATCAGGTTTATTAGAAGGTGATACAGGTTTCTTTATGAAGGAAACCGTTGCAGTAATTGGGGCAGCAGCATATGCTTTTGTTTTTACATATATAATGCTTATCGTAATAAATCTTGTAACAAAAGTAAAAGTAACAGAAGAAGTAGAAAAATTAGGTATAGATGCTGCGTTACACGGAGAGAAAGCCTATGATGAAGGTTCGTTATAAGATAATGCCGAAGGGATGACATTATAGTCCCCGGTGACGCAATCACCGGGGATTATTATATACAAATCTATCTTATAATTTTGTAATAAAATATACGAATATAATGTAGTCCCCAATGCAATATAGAGGCATGCTTCTACATGACTAATTCATAAATTATACACCAATATCAGAACAACTGACCCATTGTGAATTAAGGTGACCCCAAAATCAATGTATTTTTATTTTTTGCTCTGCTGCCCTTTAACTCGCCCGCTAAAGCTGGTCAGACTTCATTTCTATGCTACTCTTCGAAATAGGGACAAAATCCCTTAAATTTCCGACACCTTTTAAAGAACCGACCCACTTTAAAAGGCGTTTCAAATTTATTTGAAACAATAAAAATGAAGATGTAAAGTAGGACTTAAAAGCCCGCGATAGCGGGACTTCAAAGCCGACTTTGATAACCACGACTTTGTCGCAAATAAATTTGCGACGCCATTTAAAGAATACCAACTATGAATCAAGTCCTTCCTATATTTTTAACGAGGTCCTAGACTTATAATCACTTCTTCCATAAAAAAAGAGCCATCTTTTTTAAAAGATGACCCTTTTTTCACAACCATTATTTAGTTCTATTTACTTATAACAATTCTCTTAATTATAGAATTATTACTTTGCTTAGTTATCAACATATAGACTCCATTCGGCAAATTACTAACATCAATAGCCTCTTGCATTCTATCTTTGTTATCGTTTATCGTATTTGTATAAACACTTATTCCAAGAGTATTTACTAACTTAAATGAAAGAGTTTTATTTCTTTCTTTTGTTAAGCTTACTATAAACTGTCCTTTATTTGGATTAGGATACACACTACTTATTTTTAACTCACTACTTCTTCTTGTAATGAGAATCACACTGGACAACATAAATCTTCCATCCAGATCATAAGTACGTAATCTATAATATGCGCTACTTACCGGATCATTATCCATTGCTTTATAATTCAAAACGCCTCTAGAACTACCGGCAGCTTTAACACTTGCTACAGCTTTCCAATCATCTCCATCAACAGATCGCTCAATAACAAATTTAGCTGTATTCGCTTCTGATAATGTAATCCACTCTAAGACATTTGAAGATTTTTCCGCATAGCCTTTGAATTCTTTCAACTCAATAGGAATTAATGCATTTGCAGATGCACCTCCACCGCCACCTCCGGAAAATCCTGTGACATTATACTCAGCATAGTATTCTGAACCATATGTTCCATCTACCCATTCTTCCGTACCCGGAGTAGAACCGTGCAAAACCAAAGTATAATCACCGGCTGCAATACCTCCCGGAGATACATTAAACGGATCTTCTGATGTTAGAACCTTGTAGAAATTTATTTGATTTTTATTAGTCATAGCCGTTCCTCCATGTCCTGTTATTTCACCATTCACCGCATCAAATTCAGCCTGTGTATAATAAAATCTAACACCAACATCTGAAGAAGGTTGAGTTGTAGGACTTACATTCCATTTTCTTCTCATAAATCCTGCTCCTGTAGCTCCATTTACACTTGGAAATCCATCACCATCATTAGCACCCCAAAATGCATCCGTAGCACCATCAGGATCTACAGTCACTCCACTGACTGGAATCACAGCTCCCGAAGTACCGATATTGAGTGACAATAATATATTTGTACCGTTATAATAATTTGTCCAATCTCCATCCTGACAACTTGCATTGGAAGTAACCGCAGCTGACGATGCAGGAAGTACTACAAGATTGGTAGGACATAAAGTCTTGACCTGAATTTGGAACTCACCATCCTTTGTGGTATAACCATCTACCTGCACATAGTAAGTATTGCCGGATGTAAGTCCGTCAACATCAGCTACAGAATTCCAACCATTAGTTCCTGCATCTCCACCATCTTCATCACATCCATTTTCTGTCAAAGTAGTCATATCATTACAATCACCAACCTCATAAATAGCAATATGCGTATCATCAAGGGGAGTATCAAAATCAGTTGTCACCTCTACATGACCGGTACTTGGTGCTACAAATGAGAACCATATTGATTCCATTGAAGTGGTTCCGTTCCAACAACTACCGTTTGGTTCATTAGTTTCTCCGTAGCAATTGGAATTGGAATAAGTAGCAGGAGCTGCATCTACTGTCAATGCAATAGCATCACATAGTAAATCTCCCGTTACTGCATTTACAGTAAGTACTCCCGATACATAAGTCGTACCATCCCAGAAGCCACCGCCACCGGAACTATATCCACCGTACTTATAAGCACCTGCATTCAACTTAAATCTACTTGCGTAATAATAAGTGCCCGGTGTCAGTCCTGAACCAAGAGCAGCTTTATATTCATCATTATTACCGGAATCCGTATTATATGTTGCAGCTACCCAATCAGTCCATGTAGAAGGATCCGTATCTGTTGTACTGTATCCTATCCAAGCTGTTATACCTGCTCCTTGACCTGCTGCTTCAGTAACTCCCGGCTCATAAACCTGTGCAAATACATCCACACTACCACCTGCAGTAATTGTCGCCTGATCTGGATATTGCAGATTACACCAATCTACAGCATCAGCAGAAGCTGTTGTAAATGTACCTTTTGCACTCCAATCGCTCTGTCCTGATCCACCTGATGCACCGCAATCCGCTCTTACATACCAGTCATAATCTGTAGCAGGATTACCTCCCGCCCAGGTATATGGATTGTCTGTGGTATTATCAACTGTCGGGGTAGTAGATGCATCCGGAACTGTTCCCACTGAAGTCTCAACAATAAACAAATCCCAATGATCTGCTGCACCATTTTCAGTCCAGGCCAAATCGGCACCTGAAGTAGTTTCATTGCTTGCACTTAAACCTGTCGGTATGTTACAAGGTAACTCTTCAAGACAAAAATCGACAGTTCCCTTATCATTATTACCATAATCCCACATACGTAAATAATATGTATTACCGGCAGTCATTCCTTCCAAAGTAAAATCCCCTGTACCAAATTTACCATTACAATCTATTTCTGTACTTGATCCACAATCATCATATATTGCTGCTGCCGCAGTTGACCAATTATTTACTGAAAGTATTACTTTTACTTTGCCTCCGTAAGGGGCAGTAAAGCTGTACCATACATCACCTCCCTGATAATCATTACAAGATGGTGTACCGTTTGTTGCCTCAGACCCTGTAGCACTTGTATTATCTGCTGTTGTAGGAGAAGTACATCCCGTACCCGCTGCATCAACAGTCACGGATATCGCTCCGGTACATTCATCATTGGCAGGAGGCGGTGGTAAAGTAGTAAATGTATGCGGTCCTTCCCAAGGACTTGTTCCTGTTCCTCCGCTTGCACCACAATCAGCTCTTACATACCAGTCATAAGTCGTATTTGCAGTTAGTCCTGACAATGCATAAGGCTTTGTAGTCGTTCCTGTTATCATTGTACCGTTACCTTGCGTAAATCCTGTTGCTCCCCACTCAATATCCCATGTCGTTGCACTTGCATTATCCACCCAGTCCAAATCCGA
>JALSPK010000044.1 GCA_026986005.1 Saprospiraceae bacterium | reverse complement strand
TAGAATTGGTTTGTCGTACTCGTCAATAAGGATTACTACCTTTTTATTATGTTTTTTATAAGCTGTTAATATCAATTCCTGAAAGCATTTTATAGGATTATCAGAAGTGCAATTAATATCCAGATCCATTTCCGCTTTTTCTAAAATCCACCTTAATCGCGGATAAAGTTGATTGATATCTTTTTCTACTCCCGAACCCAAACTCACTCTCAATACCGGATATTTATCATCCCAATCCCACTTGTCATATATGTAAAGTCCCTCAAAAAGCTCTTTTTTACCCTCAAAAATATCTTTGAGCGTATCCAAAAACAAGCTTTTGCCAAACCTTCGTGGGCGTGAAAGAAAATAATAACCACCTCTATTGATTAGATCATATGCTATTTGAGTTTTGTCAACATATACAAAGTCTCCCTCGATTATCTTGCTTAAAGTCTGTATTCCTATAGGTAGTTTTTTCATAACTCAATAGCTTTTGAAATACAAAGATACAAAAAAAATCAAATTAAATTTTGCAATATGTACTACTATTTGTCCACTACTATTTTATTTATTATTTCCTTGCCACCCTGATGTAATATTATAAAATATAAACCTCTTTTTAAATATGAAAGGTTTAGTTTTTTTGTAGTACTATATCCAAAAGTAGTGAAAGTTTCTTTATAAATATCCTCGCCAAGTAATGTTTTTATTTGTATGGTTAGTTTTTGATTTTCTAGAGTGTTGACTTTTATTGTAAAATCACCTTTATTTGGATTTGGATAAATATTTTTTAATTCAAAATTGTATTTTAGGTTTTCAACTACTAGCATCTTTGAGATGTTTTTAATACCTGAAAAATCAACGAATGTAAAGCGATAGTATGTTAAAGTGTACGGATTTTTATCAATAAAATAACTACTTTCCCAATCCTGTTTTTTGTTATCAAATTGAAATATAGTTTCCCAATTTGTTTCCGTATTTCTTTTTTCTATAAATATTTTTTCGATATTTTCGGATTCAAATAATTCCCATTTAATAATATTATCCTCGCCCTTTTTGATAGCATCAATATTGTACTTCAATGCCTGTGTGCCGGATCCATCTTGTCTGATGATAAATTCAGAAAAAGATCCTACGTCAATTTGCATATAGTAATCTATTCCGTTGTTTACGTTTCCTGTTGTGATACTGCTTTGCAAATAGGTTGTTCCATCATCTGTGTTATTTCCCCAGTCACAATCTTCATTTGATCCATCGTAGTGATTTATTTGAAGATCACTTATTGTGTAACTTGTAGGTGGGGATGTTGTATTAAACTCTGTTAATTCTGCATCGAGTAAGTATAATCTTATTGAGACATCATTTGCAAAAGTATTATCTGCATTAAAGTTAAAATATCTAGGTATGGTTTTTACATCGATACCATTGATGTTTTGTGTTTCAACGTTACCTCCATCTCTCATTTGTATGGTTACATTTCCTAGTGTTTGACCATTCGGATTTATGGATGCTACTATTTTGTTACTGCTATCGTATATGTTATGCCAATTGCTTCCTGCTACTCCTGTAGTAATATATTCGTCACAAGTGTTATTTGTATTTGTTGCTACCATTGTACCGCTAAATCCCGGATTATCATCTATTTTAAAATCATCTATAAATAAATTGTGTTGTGTATTTCCATCACTATACCCATGAAAGCAAATATAATAATAGCCCTGAGTATTAACTGTAAAGTCAATCGTCGCTTTGTTACATGTAAAGTTGTCTATTGCCTCATCTTTGTATAAAAGAGTTCCTGATAAAGCGTCAGTAGAAGTGTTATCATCAGATAAATAAACTTCAAGCTTCTCATCTACTCCTCCATCACCAACAGTGAATGATACTTGGTAATCACCCGGAGTTAATTCAATACCCGGACTAAATAACCAGTCATTCATATCTACAGAAGGATTTGTTGAGCCTGAGTATATTAAACCAAAATAATCTTGATCGCAAGCTGCTCCGTTTGTAGTAGCCCATGTATAGCCATCATTATTGGTGTCTTCAATTGACCAACAATCGTTGTCTCCTGAAAAATCTGTTTCATATGGTATTGACTCTCTGTTACAGTCTATTATTTTTATATCATCAAAAGCAATTCCATCAGACCCATATGCATAATTGTCCTCCTGACCTAGTTTAATCTGAAATGCTGTACCCGGGCTTTGCCCGCCATCAGTTAAAATAGAATCCAAATCAATTTTAACGGTCACCACTTGACCGTCAGGAACGGAGCCGGGATCTAAGTTGTAAGCTTCAAGCCATGACTCTGTGTCATCTCCTCTAACCCAGACTTTATCATTATCATGTGACTCATCACCTTTGTCTTTGTATGAAAAATAAAAAAGTAAATCATTTGAGTTTGAATAATTCGAAAGGTCAAGAGTTAAAGTTGAAGAGTTTATCGTAACAGGCCCATTAGGATATCTGTCCATTATCAAAGCTCCATCTCCGGTAATTACCATATTGGTAGGGCAATCTGTTCCCCATTTGACCCTGCCTTTACCTTGGTCATCTGTTTCAAAATACCAATTTTTATCAGCATCACAATTGATGTAACCATCGTTTTGCATTGTGCCATTGTCCGATTCCCAATCTTCTGTAAAAGGTAAAACAGTTGCGCCCGGAGCTACACAAATTGTAGTGAATTGTTTTGCTCCAACCCAATTTGAAAAATCTCCGTTGCTGCAATCGGTTCGTATGTACCAATCATAAGTTTTAGCAACACTAAGACCCGTAAGATTCAAAAAAGTATTAGTTATATTGGATACTACTGTTCCTGTTCCAGGTGAAAATCCTGCGAGACCATATTCTACTTCCCACTTAGCTCCTGAAGCACCTACTTTCCATTCTAATTTCGCTGTAGTACCTGAAATATTCGTCACCTCCAAATTGACCGGTATATCACAAGTCGTTGATGCTTCACATGCAGTAAGACAAGCGGCATTATTATATTTGTCGCGAATTAAATCTCCCGGTTGAGTTCCAAATCCTAAATTGAAATCTATACCTATGCTAGATATTAAATGGCAATAACTCATAATAGTGCCCTTGTTGGGTAGTTTTGGATTGTTTGAGTCATAGCAGTCTCCCGGACTGCCCGGATTTCCCGATTCAGGACCACAATCATCAATTTGTGTGTTGTCTCCATTCCATACACAATCATGTGTGTGTTTTGAACCGAAATTGTGCCCGGTCTCATGTGTAATGCATTCGACACTCCACGAGTACGTTGGCACATTTTGATACGAGCTACTTATATTGCTATAAGCAAATTTGTATGTGTCATCACAAAGCACATCTATCCATGCTAATCCTCCTGTATTGTTACCTCCAAGAGCAAACAAATGGCATAAATCAGCATTCTTATCGGGGTTATTCGCACTAAACTGATCTAAAGCTGTACTTGAGCTACTTGTGCTATAACCATCAGCTGAAGTCCAAATCATCATTTCTTTGATTTCAATATCAATCTGCTCATTATCGTAAAGAGTCGCCATTTCCGCAAATAAGTCAGTCATATATGTGGCAGCATTAGAAACTGAAGACCCTTTATCTTGATAAAGAGCATAATCTCCTTCTAAATAGAATTTAACACAATTGTTGCGATATTTTATTTTATTGTTAATTCTGGTGGTTTTTTCAAAGATATAATAATCCTGCGTTACATTACAAGGTTTACTTAAGTTTATCTTAACTTTGCGGTCGTTGTAAATAATATAATCATCGCGACTATCTAATAATTTACCGAGATTATAATTACCAACTCCTTCAATCGATATTATACCTGAAATGTCTTCTTCTGTCATGATTATTGTAGCAAAGCCATCCATGTTGGTCAATTCAGCCCTATATGCTATTGGCTTTTTATAATCAGGAATAACTTTTCCGTCAGATGTTTTTAAAACAAAATCATCAGTAAAAACCTTAAATCTAGTCAAAGTCATCTCTGCTTTTTTTGAATTTGATATTGGTATATTAAGGTGAAGAACTTCATTTTTATTTCTGAAAACTTTTGTGAGCTTATCAGTTTTCAGTTTTAGATAAACAGCATCATCAACAAAAGCTTCATTTCTAAATAATCTATGATTACTTAAGGTGAATATATCACTAATGTCTTTTGAGCTTTGGGAAAATAAAACAAGACTGAATAACATACACAATGTTATTGATATTAATTTCTTGGTTTTCATAGCAATTCGTATTGTAATGATAAGATAAATAAAGTTTCAATTCAAACTCAGGGGGGAGGTAAGCTTTTTTACAAAAACTCGAAAACTGTAAGCAAATATAAGGTTTATATTTATATTTTCATAATCTTATCGAGATTTTTTTGTTTTTTTTAATTCATAGCACTCAATTTTT
>JALSPK010000043.1 GCA_026986005.1 Saprospiraceae bacterium | reverse complement strand
TATATAGAAAATTATAATTAACATTGGTATATTTGTCATTTGTAGTATAGAAAAAACCGCTATTGTATTTTTACCGCAGTTCCATAGGCCAAAATTTCCGACATGCCCTGCATAATCATCGAAGTGGCAAAACGAATATTAACGATAGCATCGGCACCTAACCGTTCGGCATCGTCTATCATACGTTTCAATGCTTGTTCTCTTGATCTTGCCTGAAGTTTGGTATATTCATTTACTTCTCCTCCCACTAAATTTTTAAGCCCGGCCATAAAATCAGACCCGAAATTTCGAGCTCTAACCGTGCTACCGCGAGCAACACCTAAAATTTGAATAACTTCCTTTCCCGGAATTGTTTCTGTAGTTGTAATTATCATAATAATTGTTTTTTGTATTTGGTGCTACCACGATTTCTATGGCAGTTTAATTTAATAAATAACATCAAGTAAACCCTATGCTATAATGAAGTCTATTTTCAAAACAAGTGGAGCTAACGGGATTTGAACCCGTGACCTCTTGACTGCCAGTCAAGCACTCTAGCCAACTGAGCTATAGCCCCTGAATAACCGCAAAGATATGGATATATTTTGTATTTTCAAAACTTCGTGTTTTTATCATAGATTCTTTGAAATAAAATCCGGACGATGGGATGTTTTCGGTATAGGGAAATCAAACCAAGTTTGGAGATCCATTTCAAAACCTACGCCATTAAGATAATTGTGCAATGCCAAATTCAAACCTTTTTTGTATTTATGGTGTGCTGCCCCTTTGGGATCTTTGTGGTACAAATCATTTTGGGCAAAGCCATGAAATTCAGGTCCTGTAATGACTATTTCAAAATCAGAAGGATTTTTCCCAATTGGGCTATGTACCGTCGTTGTAAATTGATGCCAAAAAGCAGAATGCACACAGCCTGTCTCAAACAATTGTCTTACGACTTCAAGAGAATCTATCGTTTCTTGCTCCGTTTGAGTAGGAAAACCATACATCAGATACGCATGAGTCATAATGCCATATTTCGAAAATGACTTTGTCACTCTAGCCACCTGAGCTATATCAACTCCCTTGTTGATTTTTTTCAACAATCTATCCGAGGCTACTTCCAGCCCTCCAGTGACAGCAATACAGCCTGACTTTGCCAACAATTCACACAAGGCATCATTAAATGTTTTTTCAAATCTAATATTTGTCCACCATGTAATTTCGATATCCTGATTTATCAATTCCAAAGCCAATGCTTTCAGGATTTTTGGAGGAGCGGCCTCATCAACAAAATGAAAGCCTGTCTTTCCTGTCTCTGCAACAATAGATTTTATTTTACTCACTAAATCCAATGCTGTTGTGTTTTGATTATTTGAAACATAATCAAGTGTAACATCGCAAAACGTACATTTCTGCCAATAGCAGCCATACGACACGGTTAATTTGTTCCAATGACCATCTGTCCATAATCTGTGCATAGGATTCATCACATCCAAAAACGGCAGGTATTTATCATGACTAAGACCTTTGTAATCAGGTGCCGGCAGGTTTTTGTGATGAAAAATAGTATTAGGGCTATTGTTTTTATAAACGACTTGATCTTTCTCCAAAACAAAAGTCCTTTCCAAAGCACTAACACCAATCTCCTTATTTATATATTGAACTATTTTGAGCAAAGGACCTTCTCCACTATCTAAAGAAATAAAATCAACAAATTTGAATACCCTTGAATCCTCAAGGGAACGCAATTCAGTATTGCAATATCCGCCACCAAAAGCTATTTTGATGTGAGAATAATTTTTCCTGATAAATTGTGCACATCGCAAGGCAGAAAACAAATTTCCAGGAAAAGGAATTGTGAAACCAACCAACTCCGGTTGAAATTTTATGATTTTCTTATTTAAAAGTTGCAATAATCTTTTCTCTATTATTGTATAATCACCCGATAAAAACTTATACAATGTATCAAAACTGCCGGCTGATGTGGCAATTTGTTCGGCGTATTTGGTAAATGCAAAAAAATCGTCAACATTCGCCTGTATAAAATCACCCAATTCTTCTACAAATATAGTAGCCAAATGCTTTGCCTTATCAATTATTCCAAGATTGCCAAAAGCATAATCCAATTCCTCGTCACTTATAACGGATCTGTGAGATTTTGGCATATAACCATAACTTAATATTTTATACGCATTAGTTACTTCATGATTTTGGAGAAAACGTATTACCGTTTCAACCTTAGAAATATAATCATTTCTCTGTTGCCAAACCAATGCAAAGTCAAAACTTCTATTATTTTTTGCTGCTTCAAACACTTTTGATATAAAGTCTTTTGTAAATATCTCCAAAAACAACTCAATACTCAAATCACATTGATTAACAACTATTCCTTTATCTTGCAAAAACCCTTTCAAATACATAGTCGCAGGATAAGGCGTGTTCAATTGAGTAAATGGTGGCGTTATTAATAGTATTGACATCTAGCAAAAGTAATGCTCTTTTTACAATAAACTACTATAATTTCAGCCTACTTTTAAACAGCCGCAAATTTTTTAATTTTGTATTTTAACATTATTTTTTTTTAGGTTTATATTTTTTTACTACCTTTGGCATGACGAGAGTATTTAATACTCTTGCATTACCGTGACATTTCAATATAATACGAAATAAGTATGGCTTGTTTCTATACTTTGGAGTATTGTTATTTTCTAACTAAAATTTAATCAAATGAAAAAGACAATTTTTACGATTTTTAGCTTAATGCTTACGGCACAACTCACTTTTGCCGGAGGTATTGTAACAAACACAAACCAGAGTGCAGCATGGGTCAGAATGTTAGCTAGAGATGCATCCGTTGATGTAGATGCAGTATTCTTTAACCCCGCAGGATTAACACATCTTGACGATGGATTTTACTTCCAATTAAACTCACAAACAGTATCACAATCAAGAACAGTTACTTCAACTTATCCTACTTTAAACAATGGAAAATATGAAGGTAAAACCTTTGTTCCATTTCTACCTACTGCTTTTGCAGTATACAAAAGAGGAAATCTTGCCGTATCAGGTGGATTTACCGTAATAGGTGGTGGAGGTAGTGCAGAATTTGACAAGGGATTACCGGATTTTGAATACAAAGTATCCGGTCTACCTACAGCGCTTGCAGGCTTAAAACCTATTGGCGAGCAAGCAGGAGTAGATTTATCTGTAAATGGATATAGTATGAGCTCTTCAATTACAGGTTCATCAACATACCTTGGTTTCCAAGGTGCTGTATCGTACAGAATCAATGACATTATTTCCATAGCTTTAGGTGCGAGATATGTATCCGCAAGCAATAAGTACGATGGAAATATTACTGATATCTCATTAATTAACGGAACGGATACAATGAGAGCTGATGCTTTTATAACAAGCAAAGCGGTACCTACTTTGAACGGAATTTCACAAAAATTGGGACAAGGAATCACACAATTGACAGGTGTTGCTAATCAAGTACAACCATTCTTAGGTCAATTTGGAGCTTTCACTTTAGCTCAGGGTAAAGCAGCTGGTGCGATTACAGAGGATCAATACAATGCATTAATACAAGCGGGAAATGCAGTTGGAATAGAAGATCCTGCAAACACAACATTGCAAGATTATTATGATGGCATAAATGTGGGAATTACAGGACTAAATACACAAAAAACACAAGTAGACGGAACAGCAGCAGCATTATCTGCTCAAGCTACTGCTTTGGCTGACAAAAATCTTCAAGTTGAACAAACAGGTACCGGTATAACTCCTTTTGTAAGCGTTGATATTGACTTCGGAAATGTAGGGTTTTCTGCAAAATATGAAATGAAGACTAAAATGAATGTTACTACTAAAGTTATTAAAGATGACTTTGGTTTGTTCGTAGATAAAGAAGAAGTCCCTGCTGAAATGCCGGCAATGCTCGCTTTAGGTGCAAGATTCAATGCAGGTGGATTAAAACTTCAGACCGGATTTCACTACTACTTTGACAAAGCTGCAAAATATGGTAAAAGAAACGCTGCCGGTGAGTTTGTAACTAATGGAAAAGAAGTAAATATCAATGGTGATAAAACTTATTTAAGCGGAAATTCAATTGAATTTGCTCTTGGTGCACAATATGATATTAATAGTATGTTTGGTTTAAGTGCAGGTTTTTTGATGACAAAGACCAAACCTAATGCTATATATCAATCATCATTAAGCTATTCATTACCAACTAAAACATTTGGTTTTGGTGCGATAGTACATGCTACATCTAATATAGATATAGACTTAGGTGTTTCATTTACTTCATATGACAAATACACAAAAGATTTTGCTGGGGTTGCTCCGGCTCCTGCATATAAGGAAACTTATGAGAAATCAGCAAAGATATTTTCACTAGGTGCAACTTTAAAGCTATAAAATAAAAATATATAATTTGTTTATATATTTTCACAAAAAAAGAGAAGTCCTTGTTTGGGCTTCTTTTTTTATTTAGTGTCTTCACGAAAATATGTGATTTTTGAAATTATGATAATTTTTGTAGAGATTTTTATTTTTTTACAATAATTTGATACCTTTGTATCAATTGCTTGTGAAATGATGAAAATATCGCAAAAAGAATCAATTTCAAATTTGCGGTGTTTTCGTGCAGACACTATGTATTTTTGTCACAACATTTAAATCCAATTATTCTAAAGAAACATAATTTTATTCTATGTCAAAAATTCATTTAATCTCTATTGGAGGAAGTGCAATGCACAATATAGCAATAGCATTGAAAAATGCAGGGCATACCGTGACGGGTTCTGATGATGAAATATACAATCCTTCAAAAGAAAGACTTAATAAGGCTGGACTATTACCGAAAAAAATGGGATGGAACACAGATTATATTTCTACAGACTTAGATTACATCATTCTTGGCATGCATGCTAAAAAAGATAATCCCGAATTATTGAAAGCCCAAGAACTCGGAATAAAAATATATTCTTACCCCGAATTTATCTATAGCATATCAAAAAACAAAAAAAGAATCGTAATAGGTGGTAGCCAAGGGAAAACATCTACCACATCAATGATTATGTGGGTATTGAAAAAAGCGAATGTAGATTTTGATTACCTGGTCGGTGGCAACATTAAAGGATTTGATTTGATGGTACGATTTTCAGATGCTCCTATTATTGTACTGGAGGGTGATGAATACCTTAGTTCACCTATAGACCTAAGACCTAAATTCCTTCATTACAAACCAGAGATCGCTGTAATCACAGGGATAGATTGGGATCACATGAATGTTTTTCCTACATATGACATCTACAAAAAACAATTTGTTGAATTTATTGATTCCATTGCAAAAGGCGGAAGTTTGATATACTTTGAAAAAGACAGTAAAGTAGTGAAAGCTATTGAAGATTCAACAAATTCAAAGAACATTTTATTAAGACCATATACTAAAGTAAACCTTTCGGATACCGGTAAGTTAAGAGTATTTGGCAATCACAATTTAGCAAATCTTAATGCAGCACTTTTAGTATGTAATGAATCAGGTATAAATGATGAAGAATTTTGGAAAAACATTGAAGACTTTGAAGGAGCAGCAAAGAGACTACAAAAAATATATGAAGATAAAAGTACAATTAAATTTCTAGATTTTGCACACGCTCCGGCTAAATTAAAAGCTACTATAGAGGCTGTCAGGCGAGAATTTCCAAATAAAAAACTCTATGCTTTTTATGAACTTCATACTTACAGTAGTCTTAACAAAAACTTCTTGCCTCAATATAAAGATACAATGCAAAATTGTGATGTTGCTGCTGTATTATTTAGTCCACATACTCTCAAAATGAAAAATATGCCACCTTTGGATAAAGATGAAATCAAAGCTAACTTCAACAATGATACAGTCAAGGTTTTTGACAACCCACATAAATTAAAGAATTTTATTGATAGTCTTTCCAGTAAAAATACCGTCTATTTATTTATGAGTTCAGGAACGTTTGGAGGAATTGATTTAATAAATTGACAAATTGTTAATAGAAGTAAATCAATCGTTAACTTATCATTAACACCCAAAGTGTTTTATATTACCAAATAATAATATACTTTTGCAGTTAAATAAAAGTTATTAACTAAAAGTGACTATCTAGTGTAGATATTTTTTTATGATAAAAATAATTCCACACGAGTAGTTACAAATAAGAATTTATTATTTAACCTATAAAAATGAAAAAATGAAAAAGTTTTTATTTATGATTATGTTGTTTTCAGCAAGCACTTCAATGATTTTTGCTCAAGACACAAAGAAACAAGATGCGAAAGAAGAATCTACAGGTGGTCCAAAAATGAAATTGGAAATAACTGATATAGATTACGGTACAATTGAAAAAAATGCTGATCCGTTTAGAGTAGCTGCTTTTACCAATGTGGGTAATGAACCACTAATTATCAAAAGTGCCAGAGGAAACTGTGGATGTACAGTACCTACATGGCCTAGAGAAGCTATCATGCCTGGTGAGACTAAAGAGATTAAAATACGATATGCTACAAATAGAGTAGGTCCTTTTCACAAAAAAGTTACTCTTGTGACAAATGAAAAGACGGAAAATAAACATGTAATTAAGATTCATGGTAAAGTATTGAAGCCAGACGACACAAAAGGTGTTCCGGAAGGAAAGAAAAGCCTACTCAATATGAAAAAATAACATTAAAAAAAGCCTTGTTTTTCAACAAGGCTTTTTATTTTTATATAGGATAAAGCGCACTATTCCCTTATTCCAACAAGTCAAATCCGGGTTGTAATAGACATAAACTCAATCTATTCCTCTTCCTCTCCACCACATCTTAACTTAAATCCAATACCATGAATATTACTAATACTGATTTTTTCATCCTTTGAAAGGTATTTGCGCAATCTGCTAATAAAAACATCCATACTCCGACCAGCAAAATAATCATCTTGTTTCCATATCTTCTTTAGAATTTCAGACCTTTTTATAAGGCGTTTCTTATTTTTAATCAAATACATAAGCAGATCAGCCTCTTTTTGAGTCAACCTCTTGGATTCATCATTAATCTTAAGTATTAGATTGGCAAAATCAAAAACATAATCACCAATTGTAAATACGCTATTATTTTCTTCTTTTACTATTTTCTTTCTTTTTAGAAAAATTTCAATTTTTAGCACTAATTCTTCAATACTAAAGGGCTTTGTGATATAATCATCTGCGCCTAAAGTTAGTCCCTTAATTTTATCTTCCTTAAGTGATTTTGCAGTAAGAAAAATGATAGGTATTTCTATATCCAATTCCCTTATTTTTTTTGCGAGTGTAAAGCCATCCATTTTTGGAAGCATAATATCAATAATGCATAAATCAAACTTATTCTTTTTGTATGCATCAAATGCCTTAACACCATCAAGAGAATGAAAAATATCAAACCCTTTCAATTCCAAATTGTCTTTAGTAATAAATGCCAATACCTCATCATCTTCAACATAAAGAATTTTTGCTCTAGTTTCCATATCCATATTATTTCGTTTTGTTTATATTAATTATAAAAGTGGTGCCTGAGTCCTCTTTAGATCTAACAGAAATAGTCCAATTGTGCAAATTTATAATATTTTTTACATAATACAACCCTAGTCCAAATCCTTTCACATCATGAATATCTCCGGATTGCACTCTAAAGAATTTTTTAAATATATTATTCAGATTCTCTTTTGCAATACCAATACCATTATCTTCAATCGACAATTTACACTTATTCTCATTCTTTTCAATATTTATATTTATTTTTTTATTGTCTTTAGTGTTGTATTTCACCCCATTTTCTATGATATTATACAGTACATTACTAAAGTGGTATTTATCTGCTATTATTAAAACCTTCTTTTCCGGATAAGTAAATTTCAGCTCTACATTTTGGTGATTGAGATAGTGCTCCATTCCTGCTATTACATTATTTACCGTCTCGACCAAATCAATCTCCTCCTGCTTTAGTTTGAATTTTTCGTCACTCCTTATCAAATCCAATAATCGTTCAATATGTGATGTTAGTTTCTCACTTTGTTGAGTGATAATACTTGAATATTTTTTCAATCTCGGGTCAGAGTTTACTATATCATTATTGCCGATCACCTCGGAAGCAAGTTTTATGGAAGTAAGGGGAGTTTTAAATTCATGAGTCATATTGTCTACAAAATCTTTCTGCAACTCTGAAAGTTTTCTTTGTCTATATATTGATTTAATAGCATAAAGGTATGCAAATACTACAATAATTGCAAATAACCCAAGAAGCACAAATAGCTTCAAATTGTATAGTAAAAATAGATTTTTATCAGGAAATCTAACTATAAAGTAGTAAGTATATTCGTCCAAATCAGGTAATTTTTTAAATAGATTCTCTTTGTCCAATCCGTCCTGCATGCAACAATTACCATACTTCAAATCATTGCTATGACAGTCATATACTGCATATTCAAATTTAAAGTTCGGCACTACCCTATCCATTTCTCTTATCAATAAATCCTCCAATATATCAGGCACAATCACATCGTTATAGTTTACCAAAAAAGCATTTGAAGACAGTTGCTTTATCAGGTCTTTTTTGGGAAGAACAACATCTGTTTTATCTGCCATTTTTTCGGCGACTATACGCAAACTAATATTTACTCTTTCATAAAATTCATGATTTTTTATATTCCACGTCATCGCGAGCCAATACAATTGAAGGACAATTATCCCCAAAATGGCGATTGCTCCAAGTATCAATATTTTACTTAAATTCTTTTTACGCATCACTCGACTTTATTTAATGGATATCTCAACCCTTCATAATTCTGTAAGATAACTTTTATTTTTCCTACAGCCAAAGGGGATTCAATGATAAGAGGAACGTTGTTTTTATCATTGGATATCCAAACCTGCATTCTTTCATTTTTATCAAAAACCCTCCCTTTTATTACTGAAGGGGATATTTTTATCGCTTTATAGCTCCCTAGATTTTTGATATCTGTCACGCCTACATCTCCAACATACTCCAGTTGCAAAGGATACACTTCATCATCCATCATCATATCAAATGGAATAATATCACCGGTATGTAAACCTGTTTTATCAATATTTCTCAAGCTATAAATTACCGAGAGTATATCAAACATACAATTATCAAACTCTCTTTCTACAACTTTGGGATCTTTATCATTTATTACTAATGTAGATTTTACGTACTTATCATTTTGGTCAAACCTAATATCATTATGTATGATATAACCATCCTCATTGATATCTCTTTTTGCACGAATAGGCAGTAATGTCTCTTTATCAACATAACTGTAAAAATGGTCATCAACTTCAAATATCCAACTATAAGAAGGGTATGACTTTCCAACAGCTTTATATAAATAATTATTGTCAGTCTCCAACACTTGAAATTTAACCTCTCCGGCTCCCAGCCAAATAACTCCCCAATTGTAATATATTTTATAGGTCAATATCTCACCAGCTTGAAAAGCACTATTATTACCATTACAAACGTCAATTTTATCAAGACCAAATACAGATTCAGGATGAGCAACAGTAGAAATACCAATATTACTGATAAAAAAAGTAAGAATGAACATCCATCTAATCATAACCTAAAGATTTTGCTACATTTATTCTAAAAATGATAAATAATCCGATAGTTGCCGGAAATAAAAGATTAATCATCCATAAGCTAAACGTCGAAGATAAAATCATTATTTCATTGCCGGTAAAATGACTAAAAACCAAAATCGCTATTTCACCTCTTGCAAATATATTGGTAATAGGAGGAAGAGGGATACTTGTCTGAATAATATACACTACTGCAATAGCTGCAAACACGGTAACCATATCTCCTTCTACTCCAAAAAAAACTAATAACAGATAGTACTGGAGAGCAAAAATCAAATATCTTAAAAAAGAAAATATTAACACATTATTAAGAATACCTGTCCCTGCAAAGGCTTTTATTGATTCATCCTGAGACATTATCTTATCTGCAAATCTTTTAAGCCCTAATCTCCGGATAATTCGCAAACCCAAATCAATATTGTAATACAAAAACAATAATCCAACTACCAAAATCACTCCTAAATAAAAAGTAATATCTATAATTGTTGCCTCAATAGCATAAAACTTACCAAGGAATAACACTAATCCAAAAATACCAAAAATAATCGTTGCTATATTTTGAGCGATACTACTGATGAATGTTGACCATATAGCTTTCCAGTTATTCTTTGAATCTATTAATAGGACTCTTCCAAAATATTCGCCCAGTTTGGCAGGAGTCACTATCCCCGTGGTAATCCCAATCAAGATTGTTCTAAACGAATTGATAAATGAAATCCTTTCAAATTTAGAAACCAATATTCTCCATTTTAATGCCTCCAAACCCAAGTTAAACAACATAAGAACGAACACAATTAACGGTAATAATGGATTGGCATTTATAGCCACCAATAATTCATCTAAAAGTAAATTGATATTTTCTCTATCAAATACCTGTTTGTAAATAATAAAAACAAAAAGTAAAACCAAAACCACTTTAGTTAGAAAATTGATAATTCCGGATTTTCCTTTTTTCCTCATGTGCTTTTATTCCAATTAATCTTCATCATTGATCAATCCAAAATCCACTCTTCTTCTTTGAAGGTCTGCATCCTTAACCACTACCTTCAAACGATCACCAATTTTTATGACTTCTCCATTTCTCTTTCCTACTACCTTAAGTTTAGATTCATCCAGAATAAAAACTTGATCTAGTGTATTAAACTCTATCATACCTTCTACTTTAGATTCTATGATTTCTACAAACATACCTTTTGCTATAAATCCGGTTACTACCGCATCAAATACTTCTCCGATATGTTCGGTAATAAATTCAACCTGTTTGTATTTTATTGACTCTCTTTCTGCTGTTATAGCTTTCCTCTCTTGCTCGGATATATGCCTGCACTTCTCCTCCAAAGCAGCTTTTTCTACCCTTTTGGTTTTATTCAGATTCATATCCAGAACTCTATGAACCAATACATCAGCATATCTCCTGATCGGAGAAGTGAAATGTGTATACTTTTCAAATCCAAGTCCGTAATGTCCAATATTATCAGTTGTATAAATAGCTTTTGACATTGTCCTTAGAGCTAATGGTATCAACATTTTCAAAGTCTCATCTTCCTCTGATTTTTTACTTAGTTCGGTGAAAGATTTTGCTACCTGCTCAGGAGTATCCAGCTTCAGCCTAACTCCAAATTCTTTAGCAAAATTAGCAAAATCCAATAACTTGTCAGGATCAGGTAAATCATGAACCCTGTAGACAAATGGAATCTCTTTTGGTTTACTCTTACCTATTATGAACGCCGCCACTTCTTTATTTGCCAAAAGCATAAAATCTTCTACTAACAGATGAGCTTCTTTCCTTTCTTTTACGTATAGACCTATTGGTTTCCCTTTATCATCCAACTTAAACTTTACCTCTTCTGTGTTGAAGTCAATTGATCCCTTCTTAAATCTGTCCTCACGCAATTTCTTGGCAATCGTATTTAAGTCTCCCAATTCTTTAGCATAATCACCCTCATTATTGTCCATTATCTCCTGTGCTTCTTCGTATGCAAACCGTCTATCAGAGTGAATAACCGTCTTACCAAACCACCTTTTTACTATATTGTAATTTTTATTGAATTCGAATACTGCTGAAAAAGTCAAACTTTCTTCATCAGGTCTCAACGAGCATAACTCATTAGATAATATCTCCGGCAACATCGGATCAACTCTATCTACAAGATAAACTGAAGTAGATTGATCATAAGCTGCTTTATCTAGTTCGGTACCAGGCTTGACATAATGAGTCACATCTGCTATATGAATTCCAATCTCAATATTCCCGGTTTCCATATACTTGATAGATAAAGCATCATCAAAGTCTTTTGCTGTATCAGGATCTATCGTTATGGTTAGTGTTTTTCTGAAATCCCTTCTTTTACTTATTTCTTCATCGGTGATTTGTTTTGGAAGATTTTCTGCTTCCTTCAATACTTCCTCCTGAAATTCAAGTTTAAACCCATTATTTATCAATATAGACTTCATTTCTATATCGTTTTGTTCGTAATCATCTAAACTATTCAATATCCTTCCCCAGGGAATAGGATTTTTAGTTCCTCTCCATTCTGTAATCTCAGCAAAGACCTTGCTTCCTCCTTTTATTTTGTCTTTATCATAGTCCTGAATAAATATTTCAAGTTCATCCTTTACTCCATTTATTGTGACTGATGCATAGTTACCAAAATTTCTAAATGTACCAATAAATTGAGTTTTTGCTCTTTTTATTATTTCTAATATCCTACCATCATTCTTGCTTCCCCTTTTCGAAAACAATAGTTCCACTTTTACTTTATCTCCATCCATTGCGGTCTTCATATATCTATTATGTACATAAACATCATATGGCAACTCTTTGACAATGACATATCCCGATCCGGTCTTGGTTTTGTCTACTACCCCTGTATAAATCACCTGTTTTTTATTTCTGGTCTGATCTGATTGTTTTGATTTTGCTTTATTGAGTCCATTGTAAACATAATTGCCGTGCCCGGTAATAATGATAAACTCTTCTTTTAATAGTATTTTCAATATTTCATAAAGCTGCCCCTTTGAGTTAGAGACATTTAGTTTTTTTCTTATTTTTCCGACATTATATTCTTTGTCGGAATACCTTTTAAACAATTTTTTAATTTTTGTTTTCAATAAGTTAAAAGGTAGTTTCTTCTCGCTATACTTTTTCCACGATTGTTTTTTCATTTGTTTAATTTATAGTTTTTGACTCATTTATTTATTTTTGTCACTTAAAGATTATAAGCAATAATATTGCCACGGTCATCTATTAAATAGCTATTTGCTTTGCTGTTATTGGGATCATAATTATTTACATCCTCAGTATTCCCTTTCATCATAAGTACAACCAAATCCTCGTCGATAAAAGCCACATGCTCATTTATCATTTTCCCATCTGAAGTCATACTTGCAATTATCTTTTTTGAAATCGTTTTTCCTCTTTCATCATAGGTATGCAAAATATATTCATAAGTTAATATTCCAATCCTAAGATATATAATAGCGACAAAATGTAAAGTTTGCGGTATCCTAAGACAAGCGATATATTCATCATCATAGGCGTCATTTGAAAATTCCATCTCTTTAAAGTCGGCATTATTATTTATGATATTCTTCCAAATATCTATTTCCGGAATTGGCTTATTGTATTTGCTAAAAGTCGAAAAATGTTCTGAAGACAAAGTTATGGGCATTTCTACTTCAGGAAAAAGATTTAAAAAAGATAAAAAATCTTCATTCATTTTTTTTTCACTCATCTATTAATATTTTATTTTCAATTTATTTAGTGTCTGTCTATAAAGTACTTGATTTTGGAAAAATAAAGATTTTTGATGAGATTTTTGTCTTTCTGAGAATTAGTGATGCATTAGCATTAGTAATTTGAACAAAGTAAAAATATTGCAAAAAGATTATTTTTAAATTTTAATGACTCTATGGACAGACACTACTTAATCTGTATTCACATAAACTCCTAACAACTGCAAATCATTATATAAATGTTTTTATTCCGGTTAAAGTTTACTAAGTAACGATTATTTTTCAATTTTATGCTAAGCAGTGAATGAGTTTTGCAATAATTTTTTCTTTTTTTCAATATTTTTTAAATTTAAAAGGTGTAAATTGGTTTTATTTATAATTTTGTGCACTAAAACAAAAGAACATTGATGCGTTTTCTCCAATTGACAAAAAAATTTCCCTATCCACCTCTTGATGGAGAGTCATTATTGGTGTCAAGCTTCAATAAAATATTAAAAAAACAAGTTGATAAAATTGATCTCCTTTCTTTTAATACAATCAAACACTACTTCGATATAAGTCAATTTCCGGAAGACCAAAGCCACTACAATAATATTGATGAAGTGTTTCTAGATAACAGTATAAAATGGTACAGCGCTCTTGCTAATATTATTTCTAGCACACCCTATCATATCAGTAGATTTATTGCAAGTGATTTTAAAAAAACACTTAAGTCTATATTAATACAAAATCAATATGATTACATCCTAATGGAAAGCATCTTTTTAGTCCCATACATCTCTTTGATAAGAAAATATTCAAAAGCTAAAATAATATTAAGAGCTCATAATATAGAACATGAGATATGGGAAAGGATAACAAATAACACATCTAACAGAATAAAAAAAGCGTATTTGCAATATCTTACAAAGCAACTCAAGAGATATGAACTCAATCATATTGGTGATGCCGATATTATCCTGACATTGACAACAAGAGACCTAAAAAAACTAAGAGGGTATGGAATTAAAACTAAAGCTGTTGTAGTACCGGCCGGAATTACCGGTCAACCAAACCAAATAGAATTTGACTTTAAGACTTCTCTCAAAATAGCTTTTCTAGGCTCACTTGATTGGATGCCAAACACAGATGGCCTTACTTGGTTTATAAAAAATGTATTACCTATTGCTATTAAACAGCATCCGGATACAGTATTAAATATTGCCGGCAGAAATACCCCAAAATCAATTTTCAAACTTGAGAGTAAAAATATTAAAGTACACGGAGAAGTCCCCGATTCAAAAAACTTCCTACTTACGTATCCCATAATGATTGTTCCCCTATTTGCAGGAGGCGGAATGCGGCTAAAAATACTTGAAGCCCTAGCTCTTGGCAGAATTGTTATTAGTACGTCTATAGGAATAGAAGGTATTGATGCGATAGATCAATACCATGTTTTGATTGCAAATACAGCTGAAGAATTTCAAGAAAAACTTCAATTCTGCATAAATAATCCAATCAAATTAAAGCGGATTTCTGTTAATGCACAAAAACTCTTCTCTGAAAAATACGAAACATCAAGAATAGTAAAAAGCTTCCTATCTAATCTCTGCACAAAAACAAATGTTTCATAAAAATTATTAATCAAAAATCTTTGTAGTTTATCATTGAAAAGTTCACTGCAGGTCAGACTTCCCTTTAGTGATCAGAGGCGAGTATAGCAGAATGATGAAAATTGATTATTATTTTACTAAAAAGCCGATCTAATCCTTAATAATTTTGATATTATCAATTTCTCCTTGTGAATTCACTCTTAAATAATAAACTCCTCTGGGCAAACTTGTGAAATCTATATTTGAAAAACTGGAAGCATTTACTTTTATTTTATTAAAAATAGTACATCCCATATTATTTAACAAATCTACTTGAATATCTCTCTCCGTTGTGTTATTAATAGTCATTTTATCAAACACAGGATTAGGAAATAGTATTAGCTTATCGCGAGTTTCTTCACCAAAAACAAAAAGTTTTTTTGAAAAATAATAGCTGCCATCAATATCAAATATCTTTAGTCTGTAATAATTGTTTTCATTCAATTTATTATCCAAAAATGAATAAATATTTGTTTCTTTTCGCGAAAGTCCATGATTGTCTATATCAAAAAAGCCTATTTCTTCAAAATTAATACCATCATTACTCTTCTGCAATTCAATTTTATCCAAATCAAATACATTTTCAAATTCCCATTTTAGCATTGCTCCCTCAGAGCTTTTATTCGCATAAAACTGCAATAATTTTAATGGAATTACAGCACAAACAAAGATATTCATTTCAGGTTTTCCACATGTAGAGTTACTAAAAGAAATAACATCATTTCCTGCATCCAGATCATCTTGACTGAGCTCTCTGTTTTCTGTTCCATTGGAAATAGAATAGTGCATTATTTTTGTCGCATCAATAACGTGTCCCAGTTGATGCCCATGTCCAATTTCGTGAACAGCTACCGATTCAAAATCATACTGATTTGATGCTGTGGTATTGTCCGCCTCATTAAAATTCCATGTATAAGAAGAACTCCCCGGAACATCATTAAATACTACATCCAATTCTTTAACAAACCACTTGATAGGAGACCCACAGCCTGAATAATAGCTAGACATTCTACCTAATACATTTGAAGACAACTCATTACCATTGTCAAAACGAACAATATTAGTGTTATCATTAGCTATTACATCTACTGTTGAAGAACCTCCGTCAGCAAAATACACACCGGTACCGCCATAATTACTACATCGCCAAGTCCCTAAAGCTCTTTCATATGCATCTCTAGCATTGGAATTATTGTAAAAATCAGTATAAAATTCAAATAATATGCCTCCACTTCCATCAGCATCGACCAAATTAGGTCTATATTTATCACCATTGTAATTAATGTTACTCAAGTTATAACTTATTGTCAGATCTGTTGAACTTACATCAGAATTCCCTGCGTCATCTGTAACCCTTATATCTCCTGTTCCAGCTCCGGAAGGAATTTTCACCTTTATCTGCGTATCTGTCCATGATTCATACTCTGACTGAATAGGTTGCATATAACCTGAACCTCCATTATCAGCATTTCTAAACTCAACTTTTCCATTTCCTTGACTAGAACCAAATCCACTCCCATTGATAGTAAGTGTAGTGAATGTACCTGCCGTAGAAACAGAAGGTGTAAATGAAGAAATAGAAACTGCATTTGGTTCTCTATTAGATATATGGAGGGAACTTGGTATAATTTGATTAACTCTTAATCCCAATCGTCTAAATACAGAATAAAAACCATTATCAATCTTACCATAATCAGTAAATTCATCAAATGCCAAATTCCTGTTAATATCAAATTTTATAAAACCTAAACTAACATATTTAGGGATAAAACTTTTAAACCTTAGTTTAGTAATCAAATCCTTTCCTTCCAATAAAAACACCCCGACATCTTCAATATTTAATCTTAGAGAAGGATAATCTACTTGTTTGTCTTTACCAACAATTCCTCCTCTTGTCAATATAATTATTGTATCAGGATAAACCTTTCCTTTGATGTGATCCAGTACTTCTATATAATTAACCGTAAAAATTGAATTGTGACCTATATCCCATCTACACTCCTTTTGAACAACCCGTCCTTGAACAATTGTTTTTGAATCTTCTATTCTGTTTATAAGAGGCACATCCAAAAGCATTCCTTGAGAAAACGTAAATCCAAAAGATAAAACAAAATAAATAAACAACAATAATCGAATATAATCAATTCGCTCGAACATAATATTTTAATTTAAACAGTTAACTCAATCCCTGTCAAGAAAATAGCTAAATTGACCACAACACTTCTTTTTCATTTACCCCTCAGTAATTTGCCAAATAATAGAACTCCGAACAGAAATACATCAATATAAAATACTCAATAATGATGCCATATATTAATAAAATGCTGCATAAAACATAAATATTTTAAGTATTCTTTACAAAGAAAAAGAATAATACCTTTACAATCACTAGTAAATCAATTAAAATATTCTGTATAGTGTCTGTCTATAAAGTGCTTGATTTTTCTATGACTTTATGGACAGACATTACATTATCGCAAATAAATTTACGATACCATTTAAAAACCGCCCCACTTTAAAAGGTGTTTCAAATTTATTTGAAACAATAAAAACAAAAACGTAAATTAGGACTTGAAAGCACGCGATAACGTGACTTCAAAGCCGGCTTTAAAACCACGACTTTATCGCAAATAAATTTGCGATGCCTTTGAAAGGCTGCCATCTACAAAACAAATCCTTCCTATATTTTTCACAAGGCTGTAGACTTACTAAGTTTTGCTTACCGCATTTGCTTAAGCTCAAACTTATACCATACCGTTATCAAGATGGTGGAAAATAAAAATATCGCAAAAAGATTATTTTTGAATTTTAATGACTTTATGGACAGATACTATTTAGTCATACGCAATAAAAAAAAGAATAATATGTTTTAAAATATCAATATTTATAGCCAACTTTGCATTTTACTTTGAGGTAAACTATTAAAATAAAAAAAATGAGAACAAATATATTACTTATTTTAGCTATAATGGGACTTGCGTGTACATCTCCAAAAGCTAAAGAATCAGAAAAAAAAACCGATACTAAAACAGAAACACTGGAATCAAAATCCAATAAAAACACAACAACTTCTTCAGAGAGTCAAGAAGGTGATTCATTTCAATCTATCAAAGGCGATGTAAAAATGAACTTCGAGATCACAAATCTGAATGCCGATGGAAAATCAATCAGATTAATAGGAATGTATGTTGACAAAAAGTATGTCGCTGATTCCTCATTGATTCACGATGGTGGCAAGTTTGAATTCACAAAAGACAGGCTGTTTTTAAAAGGTTTTTATTATATCGTTTTACCCGGAAACCATGTAGTGAAATTATTACTGGATGACGATCAGACTTTTTCTTATAAAGCAGATGCATCAGATATTGACGCTACTGCAAATATTGATGGCTCTCTTGCAAATAAGCTTTATTATGAGGATTTGAAATTTAAAAAGGGGATAGACAAAGACTACGGACCAATCGCAAGAAAGATAGGAACGATGTCTACAAAAGACCCTGAATTTAAAAATACATATAAAAAATTCTTAGCACTATCAAAAAAATATACTGACAGAAATAACTATTACCTCAAAAAATATCCTGATAATTTCTTTACTAAATTCAAAATCGGCGGTAAAAACCCTGTGTTGACATACCCAACAGATGCAACCGGAGAGCTGGATGTAAAAAAACAAGTTGAAGAATATCGAAAACATTTTTGGGATGGGTTTGATTTTAATGAGGAGGGATTGATTAACACCCCGGCATTTACCAACAAATTAAATAGGTATTTCACAGAACTTGTTGGACAAAACCAAAACGAAATCATTAAATATGCTGATGTTTTGATGAATAAATGCAAGAATAATGATGAATTTTATAAAGTAATATCAAATTGGGTCACACTAAAATACGAGCCGGGAAAAACTAAACTTATGGATGGAGAAGCTGTATACTCTCACATGATATTAAAATATTTTACTCCTGAAAAAGCTACTTGGATGGATAGTGAATCAATAAAAATATTACGAAAAAGAGCAGGAGAGATGGTACAAAGCCTACTTGGAAAACCTGCAGGCAATGTAACCGCCAGAGGTTTTGATGGTCAAGTCCATACTATTTTGGATAGTAAAAAACCTGTAATAATAGTTTACATATACAACCCAAATTGTGAACATTGCGAGGAACAAACTCCTCATCTTATCGAATTCTACCATAAATGGAAAAATAGAGGGGTTGACATATACTCTATTGCCGCCAATACTACTGAACCTGAATGGAAAGGATTTCACAATAGATTCAAGCTGCCATGGGTTGATCTTTTTGATGCTTCAAACGCAAGCTGGTATCCAAAATATTTTGTTGATGTCACACCTGAGATTTATGTCATAGATAGAGACAGAAAAATATTTGCAAAAAACCTAAATGTAGGACAACTTGAGACTATAATGTCAAGAATCAATAAATAATAACTGATATTTTAAGGGATTTGACATTTCAAAGTGTCTACTAATAAAATAAATACAGAATTAATTAGTTATTTATATATTGCATTTTTTTACTATCTATATAAAATACAAAAAATGACAAAAATAAAATATTTTATCCCGGTATTATTGTTTTCCCTATTTGCACATTTCTCTTCAGAAGCACAAGGAAGAAAATTCGTAAATGAGTTTCTAAACATAGGTGTAGGAGCCAAATCTTTAGCTATGTTTGGTGCTGTAACGGCGACATCCAATGACATTTCTGCCGGATACTGGAATCCTGCCGGTTTGTTGAAAATAGATGCTCCTTTTCAAGTAAGCGCCACGCATTCTGAATGGTTTGCGGGTATAGCACAATACGACTATCTTGCATTTGGTAAAAAATTGGGCAAAGAAAGAAATGCATTTGGTAGCATTTCCTTTATAAGAATGGGAGTAGACAATATCCCTAACACATTTAATCTTGTAGGCCCTGACGGAAGAATTGACTATTCACGAGTCACAGATTTTTCAGCAGCTGATTACGCACTTATTATTTCATATGCTAGAAAAGCTTTTGGCAATTTAAGTGTAGGAGGAAGCACAAAAATCATTTACAGACAAATCGGAACATTTGGTTCTGCATGGGGATTTGGATTTGATTTTGGCACACAAATGAATTTCGGTAAGCTTTCTGTAGGAATCATGGGGCGTGACATTACATCTACTCTTACCACCTGGTCATTCAATTTTACAGATACAGAAAAAAGTGTCCTCGCTGCAACTGGCAATGATATTCCAAAAAGTAGTACAGAATATGCTTTACCAAGAATAATTGCAGGATTAGCATATAAAGGAGGCTTTGGTGGCACCCAAAAGAAATTTTCATATTTGGTTGAAGCTGATATAAATCTTTCTACTGATGGAAGAAGACATGGCTTCGTCAAATCAAACTACATAGACATAACTCCCGCTTTTGGATTTGAACTTGGATATATAAATAAAATATTTCTTAGAGCAGGTGTTGGAAATTTACAACGGGTCTTAAATGATATTACAGGTGATCAGGGAGCATTTGAAGTTCAACCCAATGTAGGTCTCGGAATAAAATTGGGAAGACTACATCTAGACTATGCATTGTCAAATGTGGGTGAGATATCAAGTTCTTTGTATTCACATATCTTTTCACTATCTTTGGATTTAGTAAAGAGAACAAATGCAGAACAATAAAGTCTGCATTCAACCAACAAATATTGAGCTATAGTTAGTGTCTGCACGAAAACACCGCAAATTTGAAATTGATTCTCTTTGCGATATTTTTATCTTTTCACAAGCATTTGATTAAAAGGCATCAAATTATTGTGAAATAATAAAAATCTCTACAAAAATTATCAAAAATTCAAAAATTACCTGTTTTCGTGCAGACACTAGTTACTTTTCGACTAAGGCTTTTTTTATACTATAATAGGATAACTGATAAAACGACTTACGAATTCATAAAAGAACTCACATGAATAAATTAAATTTATATTATCTTTGTGATTCAACAACAAATAACAATCAGTGATACGAAATTTAAAATCAAAATTATTCTCAGCTTTACTTTGGTTAATTTTTACTATACTCTTGATTAGTGTAGTATTGTGGCCGATATACTCTAACCATATAAATTACCGATTTTACTATAACAATATTCTATTTATAGTAGTAGGAATATACTTTTTTAGATATATATTTCGCATAAAACATACATTAATAGAAAACAAACTGATAATAAAACTAATAATTATGCCTTTGGGTATATTTATGGCAATATACATTTATATGGCAATGAATGAATTTATCGACTACTACCAAAGTTTTGGGATTTACAAATCGCTGGAGGAATTTAATTTAGATAAACAGTATTTCCTTGGTAAATATATTCAAAACCAATATTTGTTCTTTGGAGTTGCAGCATTTGTCACAAGTGTGATATTACCAATAAGGATGTTAATTTCTGTATTTAGAGTATATAACAGAGGACATGAATAAACCAATAGTATTCCATTTTAATTTTTACAACATAAAAAAAAATGCACAATAAAGACTTCTCTTATTTAACTGAACTAAATGATGTTCAAAGAAAAGCTGTCGAGACTACAGAAGGTGCTGTGATGGTGATTGCCGGTCCGGGATCGGGAAAGACCCGAGTATTAACATACAGAATAACTCATTTATTGAATCTCGGAATTGCCCCTTGGAATATCCTTTCATTGACATTTACCAATAAGGCCGCAAAAGAGATGAAAGAAAGAATTGAATCCATTGTTGGTTCTGATGCAAGAAAAGTGTGGATGGGAACATTCCATTCGATATTCGCAAGAATCCTTCGGGTTGAAGCCCATAGAATAGGCTATCCCAATGATTTTACTATCTATGATTCTGACGATTCAAAAAGTCTTATCAAAGATATTCTTAAAAAAATGAATCTTGATCCAAAAGTATATAATCCCAATGCAGTACGAGCCAGAATATCAAAAGCCAAAAGCAGCCTGATTACTCCAAAAGCATACGCTACAAACGAAGAGCTTTTACTATATGATAGAATGAGTAGAATGCCAATGCTACATAACATTTATCAAAATTATTACGACAGGTGCTTTAGAGCTGGTGCTATGGATTTTGATGATCTACTTCTCCAAATGTTCAGACTTTTGTATTCCAATCCTGACAATGTAAGGGAAAAATACCAACGACTATTTAGATATGTATTGGTGGATGAGTTTCAAGACACAAATTATCTGCAATATGAAATAATCAAGCTATTTATCAATTACGAGGGAAGCCCATCCAATATATGCATTGTGGGGGACGACGCACAGAGTATTTATTCCTTTAGAGGGGCTACTATCGAAAATATATTGCAGTTTAAAAATGATTACCCAAATCTAAAAACATTTAAACTTGAACAAAATTATCGTTCCACCTTATATATAATACAAGCTGCCAATGAACTTATTAAAAATAACACTAAGCAAATCCAAAAGAATATTTGGACTAGTGAATTAGGAGGTTCAAAAATAAAAATAATAAAGGCATTAACAGATAGAGAAGAAGGAAGGAAAGTCATAGATCAAATAATCGAACAAAAAACAAGACACCATCTGAAAAATTCTGAAATCTCTATTCTTTATAGAACAAATGCCCAATCCCGAATATTTGAAGAAAATCTTAGAAGAGCAAATATACCCTATCGTATCTATGGCGGACTTTCTTTCTATCAAAGAAAAGAAATAAAAGATGTATTAGCCTATATGAGATTAGTTGTAAATTCCAAGGACGATGAAGCATTCAAAAGGGTGATTAATTACCCAAAAAGAGGAATAGGTAAAACTGTTTTATCTGCATTGCAAAACCATTCTGACCTTAATAATATTAGTTTGTACGAAGCTTGTTTTGATGCCGAATTAAAAACCAGACCTAGGTCTTTGGTTAATGAATTCATCAGATTGATAGAATCGATGAAGGAAAAAAACAAAGAAAAAAATGCCTACGAAACTGTAAACTACATCATAAAAAGCACAAAAATAGCGGCAATACTCAACTCAGAAAACACAATAGAGTCCCAAAGTAGATTGGAAAATATAAATGCCCTATTGAATGGTGTGCAAGAATTTGTCGAAGATGATGAATACATGGGAGAAGAATTGGTAGAAAACCGTGATTTATCCGCTTTTATTCAACATATATCACTATTGACTGACATGGACAAGGATGATGAAAAAATATCTAATTCAATTACTCTTATGTCAATTCACCTCGCTAAAGGCTTAGAATTTGAGTCGATTTTTGTCGTAGGAGTAGAAGAAAACTTATTCCCATCTTATATGTCACTATCATCTCCCGATGATATTGAGGAAGAAAGGAGATTGTTTTATGTTGCTATTACCAGAGCAAAAAGCTACTTGACATTGAGTTATTGCAACAATAGATACCAATATGGTCAGATTCGTTCCAATGATCCAAGTAGGTTTATCAGTGAGATACCGGAAGACTCTCTTGAACCAATGAGCGCAATGGTAGCACATCCAAAACCAACTTTTGCAGAACCAAAAATACTCGGAGGGCTGAAGCCTAAAAAACTTAATATCGGGCAAGCGAGTAAACTCAGAGATAGCGCTAACTTCAAACCTAACAGTCCAGACGAGATCAGAGAAGGTATGAGGGTTATGCATATGAAATTTGGAGAAGGAACGATTTTGTCGATTGACGGTAACTCATCAAATAAAATAGCCAGAATAAATTTTGATGAAATAGAAAACGAAGAAAAAAGAATTGTTTTGAGGTTTGCTAAATTACAAATATTGAATTAAATAAGATTATTTCAAACTTTTTATTAAAAATATGTGTCTATAATATCATATTAAGAAAAAGTTAACGTTAGTTTACTTATTATGTCTATTTTTATAACTTTGCACGATGTTAACCACAAAGGAAATATGTGATTTGATTGACGGAAAGCTTGAGGGGAATCCAAAACTTGAGATTTTTTCGATAAATAAAATAGAAAATGCTAAGGAAGGTTCTATTACTTTTATCGCTAATGACAAATACAAGAAATTTTTCGCAAAAACTTCAGCTACGGCTATAATCACAAACAACAGCTATCAACACATACAAAACGGACATGATTATGCTTTGATCAAAGTGGATAACGTATATTCTGCGCTGTCTAAACTACTAAAATATATTGAGCAAGACGACATTGAGCAAAAAGGTATATCAGAATTTAGCTATGTATCTACAGATGCAAATATTGAAGATAATGTATCAATCGGTGCATTTTCATATATATCTTCAAATTGTTCCATAGGAAAAAACACTCTGATTTCTACTCATGTATTTCTGGGAAAAGATGTAAAAATAGGAAATAATGTAAAAATATATCCCGGAGTAAAAATTTACAATAGATGCGAGGTTGGGAATAATTGCATCATTCATGCTAATACCGTAATCGGTAGTGATGGCTTTGGCTACAAACCAAATGATAAAGGTGAATTTATCAAAATCCCACAAGTGGGAAAAGTAATACTTGAAGACAAAGTTGAAATCGGAGCAAATACAGTAATCGATAGAGCTACTTTTGGCGAAACTATTATACATAAAGGTGTTAAGTTGGACAATTTAATACAAATAGCTCATAATGTTGAAATCGGAGAAAATAGTGTCATCGCAGCCCTAACAGGAATAGCAGGAAGCACTACTCTAGGAAAAAGTATCGTTGCAGGTGGACAAGTGGGGTTTAATGGTCACATAAAAATAGCAGATGGCAACCAATTTCAAGCTCAAACAGGGGTTTTGAGCAGTATCAAAACGAAAAATGGCAGATATCAAGGTAGTCCCGGTATTGAATATTACAATCACATGAAATCCTCGGTTGTGTTCAAAAGCCTTCCTGACTTACAAAAAAGGATAACTGAACTGGAAAAACAGATAGAAATACTAACAAAATATATAGATAATGAATAGAAAGACTATTAAAGCTTCTTTTGAATTGGAAGGAATAGGTCTACACACTGGCAAAGTATCTAAACTCAGATTTAGATCAATGGATGAAAACAAAGGAATTGTCTTTTTAAAAAAAGATAATGGTACTGAAATTGAAATTAAAGCAGAACTGAAAAATGTGCTTACTACAAATAGAAGCACTACCTTATCCAAAGGAGACCAAAAAGTAATAACAACAGAACATTTATTGGCAGCATTATATGCAATGGAAGTCGATGATGTATACATTGAAATCGAGGGAAACGAGATACCTATCTTGGATGGAAGTTCCAAACCATTTTGTGAAGCAATACAAAAATCAGGTATAGTAGAAAAAGAAAAAGAAAAAGAATACTTCGAAATAACAGAAATATTTGAATTCAAAGTCGAAGAAACAGGAAGTGAGTTTATCGCAATGCCTGCCGAGTTTTTTGAAGTAAGAGCACTTATAGATTTTAAATCTCCAATAGTCGACAAACAATTTGCTGAAATCTTAGACATTAGAGACTTTTGTAATGAATTTGCATCATGTAGAACATTTGGATTCTTCAGTGAAGTTGAGAGTTTACTTGATCAAGGACTTATAAAAGGTGGCAATCTTGACAATGCCATAGTAATTGCAGACAAAGTATTGACAGAAAAAGATATTTCCAGATTTGCAAAAAAACTAAATATTGAACAGCTAAACATTGATCAGGGTGGCATTTTAAGTTCTACCCCTTTAAAATTCCCCAACGAACCTGCAAGGCACAAATTACTTGATTTCATTGGAGACATCTCGCTATTAGGAATGCCAATAAAAGGAAGAATTATCGCTAAAAGACCGGGACATAAAGCTAATATTGAATTTGGGAAATTCTTAAAACAAAAGGCTGTCAAACAAAGAAAACTCAAGGGCAAACCACATTATGACCCCAATAAAAAACCATTGCTCGACACTCCTCAAGTAATGGAATTATTGCCACACAGATATCCATTTCTACTGGTAGACAAAATAATTGAAATGTCAGACACACATATCGTTGGTATAAAAAACTTGACCTTTAATGAACTTTTATTTCAAGGGCATTTCCCGGGCAATCCTGTCTTCCCCGGAGTATTGCAAATGGAAGCTTTAGCTCAGACAGGAGGAATTCTTGCATTATCCCTGCAAGATACTCCAAAAGGATGGAATACATATTTCCTGAAAATGGATAATGTAAAGTTCAAAAATATGGCTGTCCCAGGTGATACATTGGTGATGAAAATGGAGCTTGCAGAACCAATACGCAGAGGATTGGTCAGAATGAAAGGCACAATCTACGTTGGAGACAAAGTAATATCTGAAGGTGATCTATTGGCTCAAATCAGCAAAATCAAATAATGGAAAGTAACTTCATTCATAAAAATGCAAAAATAGGTAAAAATGTAGAGATCGGAAGATTCTCCTATATAGACGAAGATGTAGAAATAGGCGATGATACATTTATTTACCCTAATGTCACTATATTAAAAGGAGCAAGAATCGGCAACAATTGCAAGATCTTTCCCGGTGCTGTAATAGGAGGAGACCCACAGGACATATCTTATAAAGGTGAAAATACTTTTGCTATAATCGGTGACAATGTAATCATAAGAGAATATGTTACCGTTCATAAAGGAACCATTCGCTCAGGCAAAACAACAGTTGGAGACAATTGCTATCTGATGGCATATGTCCATATTGCCCATGACTGTACATTGGGAAAAGGGTGCTTTTTCGCTAACGGAGTAAACCTTGGAGGACATGTTGAGGTCGATGATTTTGTCACTATTGGAGGTCTTGTACCGGTACATCAATTTGTAAAAATAGGACAACAAGTAATGATTGGAGGTGGTTCATTGGTAAGAAAAGATGTTCCTCCATACATTAAAGCTGCCAGAGAACCGATTTCGTACGTGGGAGTAAACTCAATCGGTCTGCGAAGAAGAGGGTTTTCAAATAAGGAAATCGATCAAATACGTGATATTTACAGAATATTATACGTCGAACATGTAAATGTAAGTAAAGCAATCAAGTTGATCGAAAGCACTTTGCCGGACACAAGATATAAAGAAGAAGTATTGGACTTTATAGAAAGGTCAGACAGAGGACTTATCCGCGGAATGAATGTCTAAATATACATTACCTGACAAATAGTTTTCCGGTCTTTGACATCATACTTCCATTCATTATTTTTATAAAAAACACTCCAGTACCTATACTGGAAATATCCAATTCATTTTTACCCGATGAGATTGCATTTTCGTAAACTTTTCTTCCGTCCATTCTCACTATGGTTATATTCACCTCACTTGAAATCTCACCAGGAAGTACTATTCTTAACAATCCACTATTTGGATTCGGGAAAACTTTAATACTCTCAATCTCTTCATCCCCCACTCTTGAAGAACCAATATGTTGATATGTACCAAAAAACTGAATAGTTTTTAGCAAAGCAAAGTTAAAGCAACTGCTATGATCTCCTGATGTAAACACATCTACCGAACTTACATTCGCAGCTCCTTTTGCATTCATCAATGAGTCTGTATATACAGCATTGCGATAAGTAACCTGATTATCTCCTTTACAATAAATCATTTTCAAAGGAAACTCGGGTTTCCAATCACAAACATCCATCCTTTTTAAGGCTTTATTTATAGGATGCTCTTCATTGGTCAAGACCGCTTTGGCAATACTGTCTACAAACATTCTCTTTGGCATCACTTTACCATTGTTCTCTTTCATCAATGAGATAATTTTAGTATTCATATCCCACAAGCTCATCTCTTCTGCTTCAAACTTTCTGATAAGTTTTGCATATTCAGGTTTGAAAGCAACTTCTATATTATAATCTTTCAATAAATCGTCATATATTTTCATTGCTGATAAGTAGACATCTCCAAGATACGCACAAAAAAAATATTCTTTATCACTAAGAGTAAAAGCCTTCATTTCTTTGGAAACACTATACGGCCCTGACATCGGCGCACTAGCTGTTATCTGCCACAATCCTTGTTCCTGAATTCCCCTACTCACAGCCATTGCAGAATGTCCTCCTTGAGAATACCCCGTAATAAACAACTGGTCATTGTATAATACAATTCCTTGCCCATTCAGCTTTTTGACTGCTTTTATCAAATCTATTGTCGCCCATGATTCAGATTCAGGATGAAGATAAGGGTGAAAGCCCTTAGATATCCCAAGCCCTATATAATCAGGAAAAGCACATATATAACCATAAGTGCCTATTACTGCTGACAACAATTGATTGTCGTCCTTTGAAGGAACATCAAACCTACTTCCGGAAGTACCGTGCTCATATACCAATATTGGAAACTTTGTATCAACAGCAACAGGAACAGAAAAGATACCTGATGCCGTATCTATTTCCTGATTAATTTTTTTTGTAGTATATTCTATATAGTATACATCTACATCGTATTTTGCATTGATAATAGGATTTATATTTTTCAATTGTTCTTTCGTGTAGCTTTTCAATATTCTAAAGTTTACAACATCCTGAGAGTTACCTACAAGCACAAAAACAAACACAAAAAGTAAAATAAAAACAGGCTTCTTCATAATATTAACTTATTTTATATTAACTAAAATAACACTCCATGTACAATTAATCTTCCAGTCTACAGTCTATAATGAACTAACATTATCAAATGCGTAAAAGTTTATTGTATCTATATTACAAGTCCAAAACCAAACAAAAGTACAAATATCAAGGTTGTAATCGCCATTTGCTTCAAAAATGGATCTATAGCCTTTGAATTATTTGCATTCTTTATCCCCAAATAATTCTTTAATAATAATGGAGTCGACAAGAGAAACAAAAACTGATATGGCGATTGGTAATTTAATAATACAAATATCAAACCTGCCAACAACCCGCCCAAAAGCAATACACCATGGTATATTAGAGCTTTTTCAAAGCCAATTCTCACCGGTATAGAGTTCTTACCTGCAATTTTATCAGACTCAATATCTCTCATATTATTGATATTTAATACAGCTGTTGCAAAAAAACCACAAGATATAGCCGGCAGCAATAACTGCCAATCAAATGATTTGGCATGTAAGTAATAAGAACCCAATACAGCTACCAATCCAAAAAATATAAAAACAAAAATATCTCCATATCCTTTGTACCCATAAGGCAACTTGAATCCAATAGTATAATTAATTGCTGCAATTATGGCTAATACTCCTATACCAAAAAAAACAATAAAATCACTTCTACTTAAATCTGAAACGTACAATAAAATAATTCCTGTTGCCAATGAGATAAAAGCAAAAAAGATAATCATCCTTTTCATGTTTATTTTGGATATCAACCCATCCTGTACCATTCTATTTGGTCCTTCTCTATATTTATTATCAGCCCCAAATACTGCATCGCCATAATCATTTGCCAGATTACTAAGTACCTGTAAAAAAATAGTCGTCGCAAAGGACAATAGAAATACACTCCATTTAAATTCAGCTCTAAAATAAGCTAGAAAACTTCCCATCGATATACAAGATAGAGCTAGAGGCAAAGTTCTAAGCCGAAACGCTGTTATCCAATTCGTCAAATTGTTATTCATTGTCCGGTATTTTAACTGTGAATCTTTTCCCATCAATTGCTAATTCCGTCCTTTCAAACACTCCCTTGGCTTCTTGCAACAGGGCATTCAAGTCTTTATATCTAGATGAATAATGACCTATTATAAGTTTTCCTACTTCGGCTTGTTGAGCAATCTTTGCCGCGTCAACAGTAGTCGAATGAAATCTTTCCTTTGCCTTATCTTTCAAGTGTTCCATATACGTGGCTTCATGATATAAGAGATCAACCTTTTTTACAACCGGCACAATACTTTCATCATATATCGTATCAGAGCAGTATGCAAAACTCCTTTTTCGCTTTGGTGAAAATGTCAAATCGGCATTTTTCAAAACTTCCCCACCGGTCAGATTGATATCATTGCCATATTTAGCTGCTTGTATTTGATTATAACTCAAATTGTATTTTTCAATCATTTCAGGATTGATATTCCTCAACCTATCCTTTTCGACTATCTTGTATCCTACTGCTGCTATTCGATGTTTTAGAGGAAATGAATAAACAATGACTTTTTCGTTTTCAATGATTTTAGTGTATTTACTGTGCCTGACCACATGAATATTAAGCTCAAACCCAATAAAACTTTCAGATATTTCAAATGCATTATTCAAAAAAGATTCAATTCCTTCAGGTCCATAAACATCCAATGGTTTTGTCCTGCCCAACATACTCATTGAACCAATTAATCCCGGCAACCCAAAAATATGATCACCGTGCAAATGGCTAATCAAAATATTTTCAATTTTGTTTTTTGAAATCTTATATTCTGCCAATCTTATCTGAGTGCCTTCTGCACAATCTATTAAAAATAATCTTCCGTGAACATTGAGCACTTGCGATGACATAAACCGATTATGGATCGGAATCGCTGAACTACATCCTAAAATAGTAAGTTCAAAAATCACATCAATTTTATTTTATTCTTCTTCAGCACTACCCAACAATTCAATAGCATCTGCATTGGTTGGCACAATCGTAAGTATAGAATCAAGTCTACTTATTTCTATCAATCTCTTTACCGGATCGTAATTGATGCTTGACAAGATAAAACTACCTTGTCCTTTCCAAAGTCTATTGGCTGTCAGAATAGAGCTTAAACCTGATGAATCTACATACTTCACCTCACTCATGTCCAAAATTAAATTTTTCACACCTTCATTCCTTAAAATAATAAATTCTGATTTTAAATCCGGAGAGATAAATGAATTCAAATTATCTTCATTTAATTGGAATACAACATGATCTTTTTTCTTATCTATAGTATATTTCATCTGTTTTAAACTTTTTGTTAGGATACTAACTACATTATCCCATATAATATTTTAAAAGTACAAAAATATATTATTCTGCATACAAAATAGAATAATTGATTGATTATTGCATAAAATTAATTATTTTGTCACAAATAATCAAATAACTCTAAATACTTCAATCATATAATCCTTTAAGAAATAATTACCCAAATCTGTACCATGCCCTATTACAATTGAAATCCTTTTGTAGGCTCCCGACACTATATCCCCAATAGCAAAAACATCTTTTACACTTGTCTCATATTTCTTATATACTTTTATATATCCTCTTTCATCCAGCTCAAGAGAATCAGATACAAATTCCGTATTGGGTAAATATCCAATTTTAAAAACCGCTTTGTCAATATCAAATATAAGTCTCTCTCCCGAGCTACCGGAAATCGCTTCAATTTGATTCAGACAAGTACCTCCTTTCAATTTATCCAATAAAAAGTTATTAAATACTTTTATTTTAGGATGGGATAAGGCACCCATTACCAAGTCAGGTCTTGAAATCAATTCTTCGTTTTTGTTAATCAACACTACTTCCTCTGCGACATCTGCCAATCTAAGAGCTGCTATTGTAGCATTGTCCCCTCCCCCAATAACCGCAACTTTTTTATTTACAAAATCAGGCAAACTGTAACTTATCCTATAGTATATATCTTTTTCAAAGGTATCAATCAAAGATTTTTTCGGTTTTTTGCATCTGCTGCCCGTAGCTATCACCGCAATATCATAATCAATACTTTTTTGCTTACCATCATTAATAAAATATATTATCTTTTTTAAGACATCTATCTTTTGAACAGTGCAATCAAACTCGATTTTTAATTTATATTTCTCATTGAACTGAATTAATTTTTCTGCAAATTCTTTACCATCCTTATGTACTCCAATCACAAAATCATCCAATTCATTATGAATTAAAGGCAGTTGTCCTCCAGGAATTGAATTTTTCTCAAGTATGGTATAATTTAACCCACCCAATTGCAAACTTGCAGCTAGACTAATGGCTGCCGGTCCCGCTCCGACAATGACAATTTTTTCATTCGAATATCTCAAAACAAATACTTTTAAATATCAAATAATACCTTCTCTAATCAAATCATGGATATGAATAACACCAACAAAATCATCTGATTCATCTACTACAATAAGTTGTGTTATACTTTTAGTTCTCATCAATTCCAAAGCAAAAACAGCTAATTCTTCTGACAGTATAGTCTTAGGAGATTTAGTCATTATATCTTTTGCCTTTACTTCTTCTATATTAATATTCTTTTCAAGCATACGACGCAAATCTCCATCTGTTATTATCCCCACAAGTTTATCCTCGCTATTCAATACTGCAGCTACTCCTAAGCGTTTTGAAGTTATTTCGACTATCACTTTTTTTATATTTGCATCGCTTCTAACAAAAGGTTTTTCATTCTTAACAAAGATATCAGACACTTTTAGATATAGTTGTTTCCCCAATGATCCGCCCGGATGAAATTTTGCAAATTGTTTGCTGGAAAATCCTTTAAGACTCATTAAAGCGGCAGCAAGTGCATCACCCATAGCCATTTGAGCTATCGACGATGCAGTAGGAGCTAGATTATTAGGTTCAGCTTCTTTATCAATCGGAATATAAAGCACAAAATCAGACTTATTTGCCAAAAACGAATCGATATTTGAAGTCATCGCAATAATTCTATTCCCAAAGTTTTTCAATACTGTAACTAATATTTTTATTTCGGATGTTTCCCCACTTTTAGAAATACAAACAACTACATCCTCTTCTTTCAACATGCCCAAATCTCCATGGACAGCATCTGCAGCATGCATAAACAACGCAGGTGTACCGGTAGAATTAAGAGTAGCAACAATCTTTTGCCCTACAAGAGAACTTTTACCAACACCGGTCACAACCACCCTCCCTTTTATACCGTGAATCAATTTCACACACTGGATAAAGTCATCGTTCAATGATTTTACAAGTTTCGCTAGCGTTTCTTTTTCTATATTTATTACCTTTTTAGCAACTTCTAATATATCCATAATTATGATCGACCTATTATTAATCAATTAATTAATGTCTGTCAAGAATGTCCATTCTCATGCATTTATTTGAAATAGTCATACCCCACCGATATGGGAACTCCTTGACTTAAAACATTTCGCAAGCCTCTAGATCAAACATTTCAGCTCATGCTTTCAATTCCATAGACAAATACCGATTGACAAATATCGTATTTTTTATACTTTATTTTGTAATATTCAAACTTTATTTATATTTTTGGTTGTTTTTAATAAAAAGAGTTTAGAATTATTTTTATGTTTTAGCATCATATTTTGCTAAATTTATTTTTTCTTTAAATAATTTAATTACCTTTATATTTGAAATAGATTTTTTTTATTATCTTTAAACCATATTTAAGAATCTGCTTGGATTTAAACCCAAATATTTTTAAGTGGATTATTTAATATCTTTTTTAATTAAATATTTTTTTTAATTTATGAGTGTAGCTGTTCACAAATCATATACTGATAAAGAATTGAATGAAGCTCTGTATAAGTTTTTTGGCTTTGATGGTTTCAAGTCTTTACAGTTGAGTGTTATTAAAAGTGTTCTTGCAAAAAACGACACATTTGCTATAATGCCGACTGGAGGTGGCAAATCACTTACATATCAGTTGCCGGCACTACTAATGCCGGGAACTGCGATTATAATTTCACCTTTGATCGCTTTAATGAAAGATCAAGTCGATTCTATAAGAGGACATAGTCAGTCCAATTCGGTGGCTCACTTCCTTAATTCTTCTTTATCAAGAACACAAATCAGAGAAGTAAAAGAAGATATAGTAAATGGAAAAACTAAAATGCTCTTTGTCGCTCCGGAAACATTGACAAAAGAAGAAAATATTGAGTTTTTCAGGGAAGTTGAACTGTCTTTTATCGCTGTAGACGAAGCTCATTGCATATCTGAATGGGGACATGACTTTAGGCCTGAATATCGAAGAATAAGGACAATGATTGACCAAATCAATAAGGGGATACCTATTATAGCTCTTACCGCTACTGCAACAGAAAAGGTTCGGGCAGATATAATTAAGAATCTTGAGATGAAGGATCTTCAATATTTTATCTCATCGTTTAATAGATTTAACCTTTTTTATGAGATAAAGCCTAAAAAGAATAAAGAACAGGCAATAAATAGCATCGTTAGAATAATAAAATCCATCCCAAATGAATCAGGAATCATCTATGTCCAAAGTCGTAAATCAACTGAAGAAATAGCCGAAATGCTACAGGTTAATGGTATTAAAGCAAGTGCTTATCATGCCGGGCTGGATTCCAAGACTCGAACAAAAATTCAAGATGATTTCTTGATGGAAGAAATAGATGTAATTTGTGCTACCATCGCTTTTGGCATGGGAATTGACAAACCGGATGTGAGATTTGTTATACATTTTGACATTCCAAAAAGTATTGAAAATTATTATCAAGAAACGGGCAGAGCTGGAAGAGATGGAATGGAGGCTAGATGCATTGCTTTTTATTCTCATAAAGATATATTGAAACTCGAAAAATTCTTGAGAGATAAACCTGTAGCTGAAAGAGAGCTAAGCGTCCAATTAATGGACGAGATAATTGCATACACGGAAACCGGTTCGTGTAGAAGACAATTTTTACTTCATTACTTTGGAGAAAATTTTGATAGTAAAGAATGTAATGAAATGTGTGATAATTGCAGGACGCCTAAAGAAAAAATAGAGGCTAAAGAATACTTTATAATATTGCTCAATGTAATTACTGCACTCCATGAAAAAAATATGATTAAATCCTTGGTTGATTTTATCACCGGTCGCAATTCCAAAGAGATGAAAGATTACCGCTATGTCGAGCACGAATTATTCGGAGCAGGAAAAGAAAAAGATGGCCAATTTTGGCATTCGGTTATCAGACAAGCAATGCTGCATAACTTGGTAAAAAAGCAAGTTGAATTGTATGGAATCATAAAATTAACTGAAATTGGAAAAAAATATATCGAAAACCCTACTTCTATTAAAATACCTCTCAATCATGACTACGAGAAAGGAGATGACGACGGTGATATTGTTTCAATGGGAGGACAAAGCGGTTCGGCATTGGATGAAGTACTGTTCAATCTACTAAAAGATGTACGTCTGGAACAGGCAAAAAAACACGATGTTAAGCCTTGGGTGATTTTTTCTGACCCTTCACTTCAAGATATGTCAACTTTTTATCCGATTAGCATTGAAGATATGTTAAGTATATCAGGTGTCAATAAAGGCAAAGCAGAAAGATATGGCAAACCGTTTATTGATTTAATAAAAAATTATGTTGAAGAAAATGACATTGACCGCCCTTCTGATTACCTCGTAAGACAAGTAGCAAATAAATCAAGAACTAAAGTAGCGATTATTCAACATGTTGACAGAAAAATGCCTTTTGAAGATATTGCTAAAAACATTGATTTGACCTATGAAGAACTTCTCGATGAAATGTATATTATTGTTAATTCGGGAACTAAACTTAATATAGATTACTATATCAATGAAAAGATTGAAGAAAGTATTCAGGAGGAAATATACGATTATTTTCTTGAAGCAGATTCTGATTCATTAGATGATTGTTTTGATGAGTTTTATGAAGATGACTATATTTTTGAAGAAGACATACAGTTGATTAGAATTAAGTTTATTTCTGATATGGCAAATTAACAACTATTCTATATCCTAATAAATGAAGGAATCAACTTTGGTACTTTACTCATATATTCGTAGTAAGCATCCCCATATTCTTCCAGTAGCTTTTTTTCTTCAAAATAAATACCAACAGGCAAATAGATAGCTGTTATGATAGATGCAGCAAGCACATAATCATTGGGCGATATCAGAAATATGCCAATTATAAGAATATAACTAAATGAATACAAAGGATGCCTAACGTATCTATTAAGCCCTTCAACCTTCAAAGGATAAAATACTTTGTCCGCAGACTTAAGCCTGTCAAGCCCTAAAAATTCATGAATATTATAGTTTTTAAAGGAGACAAAGAAAGCATAAACGGACAACACTATCAATCCCCACCCTATAATGAGAGATATCAAATTAGGATAATAAAACTCCGTTTTATCTCCTTTAGCATATAAATAGACAATTGGTAATAAAAATATCGTAGCATAGCTAACAAAGAAAAATCTGTAATTCTTTTCGCTAATTAAATAATTATAAAAAAACTGTTTTACCGTTTTATCAGCCAAAAAACTATGCAAAAACATATAAATCGATACTACTACAATAAAAATAATCATAAAATACATCTTTAAGAATAAAACGCAAAAAACAAGAACAAAGTTTAGTATTATCTTCGTCTTCTTGTACCGATATTATTACTCCCTGCATTTCTTTTTTTATTTCTATTTGCAAAAAACTCCTGTTTCCTTTTACGTTTTTCTTTTTCCCATTCCTTCTTTTCAGCTTGATTCATCGGTTTGTCGGTCTGAGGAAAAGGATTGTCAATTGCAGTTTGTATCTTTTGTTTTGTCAACCTTTCAATGTCACTAATATAAGCATTTTCTTCAGGCTCACATATAGATATTGATATACCTTCTTCTCCTGCACGTCCACATCTACCTATTCGATGAACATAGGTTTCTGCTTCATTCGGTATATCGTAATTGATTACATAGCGTAATTTATCAATATCGATACCACGTGCAGCAATATCCGTAGCTACCAGCACTTTTATTTTACCCGACTTGAATTCCTTTAAGGCTTTTTGCCGTTGGTTTTGAGTCTTATCTCCATGTATTGCAGCACACAATATATTTTTCTTCTGAAGATTTCTAACTATACGATTTGCACCGTGTTTCGTCCTTGAAAAAACCAAAGCTTGCTCAATATCAAAATCCTTAAGTATATGCAAAAGCAATTCGCGTTTATCTGTTCTATTAGTCAAATACAAATACTGCTGGATTGTTTCAGCAGTAGAAGAAACCGGATCTACTGCAATTTTCTTAGCATTTGAATTTAAAATTTCTCGAGATAAAGACACTATTTTTTGAGGCATTGTGGCTGAGAAAAACAAAGACTGTCTTTTTTTAGGTAATTTGGCAATAATTTTTTTTATGTCATGAATAAACCCCATGTCAAGCATGCGATCTGCCTCATCCAAAACAAAATATTTAATATCTCTTAAGGAAATATAACCTTGATCCATCAAATCCAATAAACGTCCGGGGGTTGCAATCAATACATCAACACCCCTCTTTAAAGCATTGGTTTGTGATTTTTGAGGTACTCCTCCAAATATTACTGTATTCCTTATATCTGTATATTTACCATAATCCTTAAAGCTGTCTCCTATTTGAATCGCTAGTTCTCGCGTAGGAGTGACTATAAGAGAGTAGATCTTTCCCTTACTAGAGCGTTTTTTTTCTACATCCAAATGTTGAATAATGGGGATCGCAAAAGCTGCAGTTTTACCGGTTCCCGTTTGAGCACTTGCTAAAATATCTTCACCATTTAGCGCTATTGGTATCGCTTTGGCTTGAATAGATGTAGGTTCTGTATAGTTTTTGTCTTTTACTGCTTTCAATATAGCAGGTATTATATTTAAATCTTCGAATTTCATATCTTTTCTTAAAAGGTTTTAATAAAATAAATTGAAAACCTTCTTTCATACCAATATGAAATCAAGCACTCTTTATCTATGTCCATGTATTATAACTGAAAACAAAAGTAAATGTTTATATTTGAAGGTACTTTCAACAAAAAACAAAAAAAAACAATCTTGCACCAACCTTTTGATTAGTGTTTATAACAAAGCGTTATCAAGATGGTGAAATAGTAAAAACCGGAAGTCCTTTTATTTAATAACTATCCTTTTTACCACGACATTGTCTTTTGACTTGATTGTGATAATATAGAGACCTTTTTCAAAATTACTCAAATCTATTATTGATTGTGTCGCTTTTGTGTTATATATTTTTTTCAATATTAATTGTCCCTTGATATTCAGAATTTGAATATTAGAAATCGATTCATCATTGATAGATTCTATATTTATAAAACTATTTGTCGGGTTTGGGTAAAGTACTATTAATTGATTTGAAGTGTTAAATGTGGTATTAGCGTTTTTTCCTGAACCAAATAAATTATAACTCAATTCACCACCATTGCTAAAAAGGGTAAAATTGACAGAATCTTCAATCGCATCAATCGGAGAGTAGATTATATTGAATGTATAATCATCAAAACCTGTAAGTTTTTTATTAATATCAAAATCCGTAGCAAATTCAGTTGAGGACAAGTCAGTGAAGTTTGAAAATTTCAATGTATCATTGCCAAAATTAGTAATGGTTATATTTATTGTATCTTTTTCATTTATATCTATTTTCCCAAATTTTCCTTCATCTTTCGGGCTAACTGAAATTAATATAGGAAACACTTCTTTTGTAGTTGGGTAAGCTTTGTTTTTCCATTTAACAATTCCTCCCTGCATATTATAAACTTCTTTAAATTTTAAATCTTTCATCATTTTAAAAGCTTTAGCGCTTCGAGACCCTGATTTGCAGTGCAAAAGATATTTTTTAGTTTTTATCAAAGTATCAAGAGTTTCTTTAAAATCTGAATTGTAATAATTAAGCGATACTGCATTTTCAATATGATCCGGTTTATATTCTCCGGGAGTCCTTACATCAAGAATTATGAAATTCGGATTATTAATATTTGATTGTACCATAGAATAAGCGCTATCTACATTGATTTCAGCATAAATATTATCTTGAGATATAATCGAAGTCGAGGAAATAAGTAAAAACAATACAATAAATATTGTTGATCTAAATAAATGCATATTTGAATATTAAAATTAATAAATCTATTTTTCCCTGTAAAACTACAAAAGTTTTTTTAATATTTTCAATATAAATGTAACTAATAATACTAATTGGTCGTATAACTTTTGAATTTAATAGAAAAATAAAGGGAAAATATTAATTTATATTTAATTTTGATTGACATTTAGTAATTAAAACAATAAAATTGACTTAAATGGAAAATAACAAATTAATTCTGGAGATAAAAGATTTATCAAAAACTTATTCTAATGGTGTAAAAGCCATGGACAATGTCACTATAACTATTCATAGTGGCATGTTTGGGTTGTTAGGCCCCAATGGTGCCGGAAAATCTTCATTGATGCGTACACTTGCTACATTGCAAGAACCTGATTCGGGAAGTATTGTTTTTGATGGAATTGATATATTAAAAAATCCAATTGAATTAAGAAAAAGATTAGGCTATCTCCCACAAGAGTTTGGTGTTTACCCTCGAATAAATGCCTATGAACTATTGGATCATTTAAGTATTTTAAAGGGTATTTCCAAAAAAAATGAAAGGAAAGAACTGGTAGAAGCTTTACTTAATAGAGTCAATCTATATGAGTTTAGAAAAAAGAGTGTCAATAAATTCTCCGGAGGAATGAAACAAAGGGTAGGTATAGCACAAGCACTCATCGGTAATCCTGATTTGATTATTGTTGATGAACCTACTGCGGGATTGGATCCGGGAGAAAGAAATAGGTTCTACAATCTATTAGCAGATATATCTGAAGAAAAGATTGTAATTCTTTCTACACATATTGTTGCTGACGTAGTTGAGTTGTGTCAAGATTTTGTGATTATGAACATAGGCAAAGTAGTCTATAATGGCACGCCAAATGAAGCAATAGATGAAATGAAAGGCAGGATTTGGAGTAAGAGTATAAACAAAGGCGAAATAAAAAGATATGAAGCAGAATATAATGTTTTGTCGAAAAAAATGATAGGAGGCCAACCTGTTATTAGTATTCTCAGCGATTACAACCCCCAAAATGGCTTTGATATACAAGAACCAAGTTTAGAGGAAGTATTTTTTAATAATATAAAATAATTAAGGTATGCAATTCTTTTTATTTGAGATTAAATATGTACTTCGGAGACCTATCGTTTACATCTTTATGGCAATTTTGGGTCTGATGGTAGGTTTGGCAGTGGCATTAGAAAATTTTACAATTGGAGGATGGATGGAGAATCTCGACTTAAATGCTCCTTATGTAGTCCAGACGAATTATATGATAATGATAATGGTTGGATTCCTCTTTATTATCCCCATGTTTGTGAATGGTGCTTTGAGAGAATATAATAACAACTTTCATGAAATCACTTTTTCAAAACCTATAAGTAAAGCTAGTTTTTTCTTTGGTAAATTTTTTGCAGGATTAGTTTTAGGTTCTATTCCCTTTTTAGGAATATTACTTGGTTTTTTGATCGGAGTATTAATGCCCGGAGCAGATCCTGAGAAGGTAGGTTCATTTCAATTGCTGCCACATATTAATTCATTTTTAATATTTGTTTTACCCTCAGTTTTTATTGTTGGAACATTGGTATTTCTATTGGCATTGGCTACAAAAAAAGCAATATATGGCTATATCGGAGCATTGGTTTTTGTAGTACTAACAGCAGTTTTGAGTAGTTATAGCAGTGAATTAGACAATCAATTGATAGGTGCATATCTCGATCCTCTTGGGATTAATGCTTTTGATTATATTACAAAATATTGGTCTCCGGCAGAGAAAAACATCAATTTTGTTAGCCCTTTTAATCCATTGATGCTTATTAATAGAGTCATTTGGACAGGCTTTTTCGGTCTTATCCTTTTTGTTTATTATCTAAAATTTGATTTACTTGCAGTAAAAGATAAAAGTAAAAAACAAAAAGAACCGGAAGATGTAGAAAGTTCAGATAAAGCAATTTCAATACCAGCATTCAAACCGATTTTCACTTCAAATACATGGCTAACACAATACTTGAACTCTGTAAAAATAAATACTAAATATATTGTATTTTCGGGTTTTTTCATCATTATAATCGCCTTTTTTATCGTTCAGTTATTTACAGGGGCAATTAGATTAGGAGGATACGGGATTTCTACACTACCTGTAACCGGACATGTAGTCCAAAGTATAATTGGACCTACGTATATGTTTATGGTAATTATACTTGTCTTTTTTACAGGTGAACTGTATTGGAGAGAAAAGGAAAATAAAATTGCCGGGATTATTGATGCAACACCGTCTTCTACTTCAGTTCATTATTTTGGCAAATTTACAGCCTTAATGATATCATTATCTATTCTTGCTATTATTGGCATTATAGTAGGAGTATCTCATCAAATATATAATGGCTTTTTTGATATAAAATTCAATGTTTATTTCATTTCAGGATTTATAAAACCACTTTTAGGGATGATATTTTGGATTGCAATTTCATTTTTTGTCCAATCGCTTGTAAGCAATAAATTCTTAGGATATTTCATAGTAGTTATTTTATTTGTTATCAAACCATTTTTAAAAGTAGTTTTTGAATTTGAGACAAATCTACTTTCTATTAATTCTACTGGATCATTAAGATATTCAGACATGAATGGATATGGATTTTTTGATTCTTATATTTGGTTTACCATATATTGGCTTTTGTTTGCCGGAATATTTACTATTCTTACTTTAAATCTTTGGAACAAGGGAGAATCATTAGGCTTTTTTGATAAATTCAAGGCATTAAAACATCGATTTTCAAAGAAAAATTACTTAGTACTATCAGTTTTAGTTGGTTTGATTGCCGGAGTTGGTAGTATTATTTACTACAATACAAAAGTATTGAATAAGATTGTTACATCAAAAGAATATACCACAGATTTAGCTAATTATGAGAAAAATTTTAAAAAGTATGAAAATGTAGTTCAGCCCATTTTAAAAGATGCTAATTATAACATTGATATTTATCCAAACGAGAGAAAATTTGTAGCAAAGTCGATTTTGTCATTTGAAAATGAAAGCGATGTTAATATTGATTCGCTTCATTTTACTATTGGCAGTGATGATTGGGATATATCTTTTGAAATTCCAAATTCCAAGTTAGTCCTTGATAACCCTCATTATCGTATTTACAAATTAGATAAAGCATTAAAGCCGGATGAGAGATTGGATTATACAATCAATTCGACTTATCACACAAGAGGTTTTACCAATAACGGTCGATCTAAAGTGCATAAGAATGGAACGTTTATTAGTTCATTCACTTTTTTACCTGTTTTTGGCTATGATAAAAATGCTGAAATAAATTCCAAAAGTAAACGGAAAAAGTATGATTTGCCTGAGAAAAAAAATAGGGTTGCTGCACTTAAAAGAAATTGTAGTAAGGATTGTATGTCAAACTATATCGGCAAATATTCGAATTGGGTAAATATAGAAACAACTATTTCAACTATTGAAAGTCAAATAGCAATCGCTCCGGGCTCATTAGTTAAGAAATGGGATAAAAACGGGAGAAACTATTACAAATACAAAATTGATGTCCCATCACTTAACTTTGTATCATTTGTTTCTGCAGAATATAAGGTAAAAAAAGATAAGGTAGGAGATGTTGATTTAGAGATATATTACCATCATGAACACACATACAATCTGGAGAAGATGATGAATGCTCTTAAAAGCACAATCTCCTACAATAGCAAAAATTACGGTAAATATTACCACAAACAAGCAAGGATAATCGAATTCCCATACGGCAGTTATGCACAAGCCTTTCCAGGGACAATGCCTTACTCTGAAAACGTGGGTTTTATACTGGATATAGACAAGGATAATGGAGATTTGGATATCGCATTCAAAATCGGTGCTCATGAGACCTCACACCAGTGGTGGGCACATCAAGTAATAGGTGGAGACGTACAAGGTGCTACAATGCTATCAGAGAGTTTTGCAGAATACTCCTCATTAATGATTCTTAAAAATGAATATGGGGAAAAAATAATTCCCAAATACACCAAATACGATGTTGATAGATACATGAGAGGTAGAGCAAGCGAATCAAAAAAAGAAGAACCTCTTTACAAAGTTGAAGGAGAAAGTTATGTCAGATATCCAAAAGGCGGTGTGTCACTATTTGCTATTCAGGAATTGATAGGCGAAGATAGTATGAATGCTGCTATGAAACAATTTATTGATATGTATGCATACAAGGAACCTCCATATCCAACCACATTGGATTTCATCGATGTCTTGGAATCAAAAGTGCCGGATAGCATGAAGTATATAATCGATGACTATCTTAAACAAATTACTTTCTATGATTCAAGAGTAAAAGAAGTGCAACTTGACAGTACTCCCAGTAATTATAATGTAACCGTAGACTTGTCTATAAGCAAAACTTGGTCGGATTCATTAGGTAATGAAACAAATAAACCCATTAATGACTTGGTATTTATTGGGCTTTACACCAAAAATAATGAGCAAGACAGCCTAATAGACTACAGGAGTTTTAGATTGAAAAACAAAGAAGCAAAATTGAAGTACAGCATAAAATCCAAACCATATAAACTGGTCATTGACCCATACCATCTATGGATGGACAAGATACAAAAGGACAACGAGAAGAAATTTTAATACTATTTTCTATCCGCATCCTCCGCTGACCTCTTTTTTCTTCCTTCTCACCATTGGCTTTGGTGCGCCGGTAGACTTTCTCTTTGTCGCTTTTGCTAAGAAAGGATTTTTATTTGTTCTGTTTTTTCCTCTTACGACGGGCAATTCACTTATCAGTGATGAGACATCTCTGACTTGCCAACCTTCCTTTGCCCATAAACTTTGCATTATCGCACTCGAGCCCAAAATTATGGATTTTGAATCATATCCCAACATTTTTAAATATGCTGTTGCATTTCCGGCAGTGTGACCCGTTTTGCAATACACCAAAGCAGGCTTGTCTTTAGGTACTTCCAAAAGTTTATGGTCAGGGGCTAAATCTTTTCTTTTTGTAAATTGATGCGCTCCTTTTAAATGTGCAAATTCATATTGTTTTTCATTCATATATGCTATCGGATAATATGCATTGATATCTTTTTTGAGAGCAGATACCAATTCTGTCTTAGAAACCAGAAACTCAGGTCTTTTCAGACTCAATAGTGCTTTTGCTCTCTTTTCTGTTATAGCTGTAAATTTTCCTTTCTCCAATTGAGGAAACTTTGCCCAGTCTATTGCTTTGACCTCATGATGCTCTACTGCCGCATGATGTTCCTCACCACCTTCAGATTTATTCACACTTTTAGCAATTTCCAATAAGCTTTTGTCGCTTATATCTCCAAAGTTTTTTTTCAATGGACCTGAAAACTCTGAATTCCACCCTGCCATTCCAAATAGCATTACATAGGTATTGTCAAAACCTGCATATCTCGTTATTCCTGTAGTATAAGACGCCTTTTGTCCTGTATAACAAACAAAAACAACTTTCTTTACTGATGCAGCTTTTCTTTTGGTTTTCAGAAAGTCTATAACATCTTTCATCGGTACATTATATGCTCCATTTATATGACCTTGGATGTAATCATCTGCTTTCCTTAGGTCAATAATAAGATAGTCATTCTGATTTTCATAAACCTCAGTATTTTTTATAACCGGAGGGAAATTACGGGTATTAATAAAATTGCCATGCTCAAAATATACTTGAGCCAAAGGCAATGTTTCTTTAGCTTCTATGAATTTTGATATATCTTCTGCTTTACCTAATTTTTTATGCTTGAAAATTTTAGATTTACAAGAAAATAATCCAACAAGAATTATTACTGCAAATAAGTATTTAATATTTTTCATCATTTATGATTTTATTTTTTTATTTTATTATCTTTCCTTATTACCCACATCCTCCGGATACTGCTTTTTTCTTACGTTTCACCATTGGTCTTGGTGCTGCTTTTGCTTTTGGTTTTGTATCTGTTGATGCAGAACCTACTCTACCGGCTATTGCACTCATTTTTTTTGCATAATCACACAATGGTACTTCATCGTCATAAATACCGCTATAAATCCCATAATTATCAATAATTTTTGTCTTTAAAAAATCATATCCACCCATTGCCACAAAAAGATTTGCCTTTTTAAAGTGAGATGACAACAGCGAAATCAATCTTGGTGTAGAAGAGTCATAGCCATAAACTACTAAATATTTATCTCCCTCTATCTTTGATAATTGATCTTTGTCAAAAAATATCTTTGATGGCATATTAACAGCTCCTGGTAAATGTCCTACGGAGTAGTCTCTTGCGTTTCTGATATCTATAAATTGAACTCCATCCTGACTTTTGCTATACAACAAATTTGCTATTTGCTCTACACTCAATTCATTTATAGCACATCTTTTATTTGATGTACCGGTTACTAAAGCTTCTTCCTTGTTGCATGAGCTAAAAAACCCTAATCCGATTAACAAAAACAATATAATATTTATCTTTTTCATCTTAAAAATACTTTATTTTTTTTCCATTATTATATCAATATTCAATTTTCGACTTTCTACTTTCAATTATCACTACCCGCATCCGCCTGATACTGCTTTTTTCTTACGTTTCACCATTGGTCTTGGTGCTGCTTTTGCCTTTTTGGGAGCTGCACCGCTTGAACCCACTCCTCCGGCTGAAACTCCTGTAAAAAACATAGATGCACCTCTTCTGAATTCATACGCTTCTCTCTCCGGCATTTCAGCTATTTCACTCGGTTTTTGAGGATCAATTATTGTTTTAAACCAATTGTTAAGTCCACCTTTCAAAACATAGTTACCTTCGTAAGCATGGCTTTTCATAATCATCCAAGCTTCGTCTGCAAGACTTGTCCCGTTTGAAAATAAGACTGTCTTATAGACGTCCTGATCCAAATACCCCAAGTAATCGTCTTTTAACAAATCTTCCATAGGAACATTTATAGCTCCATCCAATGTGAAGTGTCCATAATCCTCTTTTGACCTTACATCTATCAATATAATAGAAGGGTCTTTTTCAATCAATGATTTTGCCAATTCATCAGCGGAGATATATCTTTCTTTTTTATTCAGTTCTTGCAATAGAAATTCTGAACGCAATACTTTTGGATGCTTTTTGTAATTTGGCATAAAAATAGCAGCTATTCCTCCTATTAGTAACAAGGCAAAAATTATTTTTTCTTTTAAATTCGTTTTCATAATATTATTTATTTATCTGAAACTATTTTCAAATCTTACAATAAGTACTTATTCTGGCTTATGCAATCCCAATTCATTCAAATCCCGTTGTTCCATGTTTTTGGTTTGTGAATCCTGCCATTTTTGAAATACAACAAAAGATACAAGAGTGATTATTATCATTATAAAAATAAATAATCCGTCACTTATCCCAAGCCATTGAGCTATATCTACATCTCCCATTTTACCGGATTTTCTCAAGCCTGCAAACAGCCAATCATACGTAAATATAAATCCAAAAATACCTAACATTACACCTCCTATAAATACAACAGCATCAATTTTACCCGTAGCTGCTGCGCACAAACTTGTTCCGGGACAGAAGCCCCCAACTATAAATCCTAGTCCCATAATTGCTCCACCTATCAAGGTAGGAATCCAAAATGTCTTGGGATAAAATGTGAGTTTCACATCAATCCATCCCAAGTAGTGCATTATAAGCAAACCTATAGCAGCTGTCATCGCAGCGGTAAAAAACACTTTAATTACAGTAGCATCGTATCCATAAAATACTCCTGCCAATTTTCTTGTGTTTGTAAATCCCGATGCTTCCAAAATAAATCCGAAAACTGCTCCTATAAGCACCGCTATTAAAATATTAAACTCGGAATTAATAATTCCCTGTGGATATAATGGTCCCATGATATATTATTTATTAGTTTTTATCCAAATAGATTTAAAAATAAAGGCAAAAATAAACCCAAAGCCGAAAATGCCTATTAAGCCAATGTATCCCGATAATGAATTTACAGCCATGCCCGACAAGACTAATCCTGATGTACAACCTCTACCTAATTGAGTTCCTACCCCCCATAAAATACCTCCGATTACAGCAAAGAGCAATCTCTTTTTGTTAGTAATGTGTGGCGCTTTACCTATTCTCAAATGAAGTCTGTTAAATATAGCACCTGAAAGTATTGCTCCCATTATCACACCGATTAATTCAAATACCAACCAAGTTTTTAATGGAGATTCTCCCGATGCCAATCGAGGACCTATATATGAATTTCCTTGTGCATAATCCGGAGATACCTTATCCAATACAGCAACTGCTACATCGCGATAACCACCACTTGACCCAAGTCCTTCACCTGAAAAATACAGGGCGACAATAATCAAAAGACCCAACAGAAAACCACCAACATAAGAGTTGATATACTTATTACTCCTTTTATTGAACTTAAACTGTTTAAGCCATTTAGTCCTTTTTTTTCTTTTATTACTCATAACTATTTATTATTTAATCTGATTAAGGAAACATTGCATATTCTGACATCTGTCCTGCAGAAACCATCAATATCCTGAATAACAATCCTCCTGCTAATATCAAAAGTGCAGGCAAAGCTGTAGGTATATGAAAACCTCTCAATTCTAAAGCCTCCAATGTAAATGGTAAAATCAAGCCTAATCCAACAAAAACTCCCCAGAAAACAGCTGTAAATTCACCTCCTAAAAACATATGGGCTGCTTGCTTATAGACCTCAGCTCCCGCTTCCATTCCCATAAACATATGTACTATAAAAAACAATTCTATTGCTATCAATGACATATCTATTGCTGACATCAACAATCTCTCCTTGTGATTGTCACTTAACCACATCACAAATGCCGACCCTGTCGAGACACCGGAAGTCAAGAATAAAGGCCCTAAAATCGGATTGTTCCACAATGGATGTGCATTAAAAGCAGATAGCAAGATTCCTGTGTAAATACCAAGAATAATGGAATATATTAGTAATACTACAGCAAAAAACTTTCTATATTTTCTAAAAGACATTATAATAAAGTGTGGTATTATCCATTTGTGCTCAAACTTAATAATTGCCTCCGTTACTTTAGTCATCTTACTCCAACCTCTTTTTATCAGATAGTCATCAATACTATCAACAAAACTCAAAGGCCATAACAAAGAAAATACCGATACGATTACTAACGTCCAAGCCCCCCAGGACATCGGTGACTCAGGTCTTGCAGCCAAAAACAATTGCCATACAAATAATTTGTGATGAAGGTCAAAAATCAATAAAAACAAACCAAGCATAATAATAGGAAATGCAAATATAGGTGCTATTTTTACTGTAAAAGGCATTTCTTTCTCTCTTCCCAATAAATAATATATCGCTGCGAATACTAATATTCCAGCAGCCAACCCACCCAAAAACAAATATGCAGAAATCGGGAATCCCCAAATATCAACATGTGGGTATAAACCGTGAATATGTCTGTCTGTTGCTAATAATTGTTCCATAATCGATTATTTTAAGTAGAATATTTGTGGTTTAGTTCCTGCCTCAGGAATAATAGAATAATTTTCTCTTTCTTTCAAAAGCTTAGATACTTCACTGCCGGGATCATCCAAATCTCCAAAATGCATACATTCTGTAGGACATACAGAAACGCAGGCGGGATCAAGACCATCTTCAAGTCTGTGATCACAGAAAGTACACTTATCAACATATCCGTCAGGATGGAAGTAACGAGCATCATAAGGACAAGCTTCGATACAAGCACCACAACCGATACATTCGTTATGTGTCACCTTAACTATTCCTCCTTCTATTACATGACTTGCACCGGTTGGGCAAGTTCTTACACAAGGAGTATCTTCACAATGATTACATCTTTGTGTTTCAAAATGAAGGTTTAAGTTGGGGAAATCTCCCTCAACAAATTCCATTATCCAATCTCTGGAATAACCTATTGGGACATTGTTTTCTGTTTGGCATGCTACCACACAGTCACCACAGCCCACACATTTGGTTATATCAATTGCCATTCCTAATCTCATGATTCTATATTTTTATGTGGATTTTCTGTTAATAATGTTACAAAATTATTTCTCATCCCTGTACCTCCGGTTTCCGGATCAATCTTGATATTGGTCAGCATTTCATAATCAGCTGACCCTTTGCCATAAGTCCTACTCAATTTCTTTGATTTGGAACCAAAGCCATGTGGTAAATAGACTGATGTTGGACTTATCCTTTGCGTAATTCTAACTTTTGATGGAAAAGTAGATATTTTTCCATCTTGATTTTTAAGCCATACCTCTTGACCCGATTCAATACCATATATTTTGGCAACTTTTGGATGAACCCATAAATGACCTTCTTCCTTTAAATCATAAAGGTTTGGATTATTTGTTGTCCTTCCAAACGTATGCATTGGAACCCTACCGTAAATCAGATTGAAAAAACCTACCGGCGCTTCATCTTTTTCTTTATATACCGGCATAGGATCATATCCCCATTCCGCAAAGTCTGTGGAATACAATTCAATCTTACCCGTATTGGTATTAAACCAATATTCTTCGTTCTCGTTTATATAAAGAGGTTTTTTCTTACTATACCGTTTCACTCCTATTTTCTTCATTTCCTCAAGTGAAGTCCCGACTTGTTTTAATTGCCAATCCAATACTTCTTCAAAATCTTTCCAAGGATAATATTTTTCCAATCCCAATTTGATTCCAATCTCTCTGGCAATCCACCATCCCGGTTTAGTCTCCCATCTTGGCTTCATTACCGGTGCACGAAGTGCTATATTAGGCACTTTGTGATGACTTGTCCTCAGATGATCATATCTTTCAAGATATGTGGCTTCAGGCAATATCACATCTGCATAACCTGTAATCTCACTCGGCATAGTATCCACAACTACAACTAAATCTAAGTTCTGCAACGCCCTTTTTGTTTTTTCAACATCGGGAACAGATTGGATTATATTGGTCGCGGTAATAAACATACCTTTAATCTTGTGCTTACCCTTATATTCCGGCAATGCATGGTCTATCACTATATTAGTTATTCCCATTATTGCCATCTTGTGTTTTTCCTTAGTGTAATCCTTCCAAGTCCATTTTGGTTTTGGCATTTGAGGATGAGGATAATGTGGCGGTTTAATTCTTTCAGGAAAATAAAATCCTCCAACTCTTCCCCAAGAGCCAAGTAAAGCATTTAATATTGCAATTGCTCTTGTTCTTTGAGTATCATCACCATACCATGCAGTATGTCTTCCCGGATGAACAATTGTTTTAGGCGCTAAACCGGCCATCACTTTAGCTGTTTTCCTAATATCTGCCGCAGACAAAGTAGTTATGGCTGCCGCCCATTCAGGAGTGTATTTTTGGACATGATCTTTTAGCAAATCAAAACCGTAAGTATATTTCTCTACATATTCCTTATCATATATCTCTTCATTGATTATAACATTCATCCAAGCCAAAAGCAAAGCTATATCTGTCCCCGGTTTTATTGGTAACCAATATTTAGAATGTCCGGCAGCTGTGGAAAATCTTGGATCAACTGTGATAACCGTTCCTCCTTGCTCTATAAGATGTGACATATCCTGAACATGTCCATTGTGCATATTCTCACCAATGTGATTTCCTATCAATACCAAGCAATCAGCATTTCTGGTATCCGTAGGTTCCGGAGAAGCCAGCCCGGCACCATATGTAGTTATAAATCCTGCTTCACGTGTTATCAAACACTGTGCTCCGGCAGGTTCAGCAATATTTCCGGATCCATAAGCTTCAAAAAGAAATTCAAAATGAGGACCCGTCTTTCCGTGATGCAATAATGCCATTGCTTCTCTACCGTGTTTAGCTTCAATGCCTTTCATCTTCTTCACAATATGGTCTATAGCTTCATCCCAAGAAACCTCTCTGAATTTTTGCTCTCCGGGTTTTCCTTCTCTTATCATTGGCTTTTTCAGCCTATCTTCATCAGCATACATCCCCACACCTCCTGTACCACGAGGACAAAGACGTCCATTACAATGAGGGTCGATAGCATTACCTTTTATTTTTTGAAGATTATCATCTCTGTCCAAGTAAGCCCAACCCGCACAATTCCAAAAACACACTTCACATACTGTTGGCACTTTTTTAGCAATACTTTCAGACAAAGGAACTACCTCTCCCTTGAGCAAATCACTAACAAAACTTGTTCCTGACCAAGTCAATGCCATCCCGGCAGTTGCTACTGAAGATATCTTAATAAAGTCTCGACGATTTATATTATCCATTTTATATAATTTTACACAAAAATAAATCAAGTTACCATTTCATTCAACTCCTGACCTTTATAATTTTGGTATTAAGAGGGGATATAAATAGCGGTATTTGTAATTATTTTAAATAATACAAGGCAGTATTCTTGCAGAACTTAATTTTGTCTCACCCTTGTTTTTATATAAATTTCATAATAATATTTTACAACAATCAATTTTTCGATATTTTATATACATTATATCAATACCCAACAAAATGCTGTAAGAATGTAAAAACAAGTTTTGAACACTATCTCTTTCAAGATGTATCCAATAAAATATTTCATACGTGCAAATCACAAAAATATTAAAATCTATATATTTTTTCACAGAACCAATACTTGAGCACCAGCCCTCACACACTAACTAATTTTAAAAATCTATATACAATTAATTTTATTTTCCAATATATTTAACTTATATTTGCCTCAATTTAAAACAAAACTAAATAGACATGGCGAAAATTGTAGTTATTGGAGCCGGGATTTCCGGACATACTGTAAGTTCATACTTGCAACACTATTTGGGGAAAAAACATGAAATTGTGGTGGTTTCTCCAAATAAAAATTTTCAATGGGTACCCTCAAATATTTGGGTTGGAGTAGGAAGAATGAAACCTAAAGACATATATTTCCCTTTGGCTCCCCTATACAAGAAATGGAATATTGATTTTAAAAGAGCCTTGGCAAAATCAATTCACCCTGATGGTGGAGAGGGATTTGATAAAGGATATATAACCATTGAATACGTGACAGATGAGGATAAAGGCAAGGTAGAAAAGGTAGACTACGACTTTTTGGTAAATGCTACCGGCCCGGCTTTGAGATTTGATAAAACGGAAGGCTTGGGTCCACATAATGGAACATCCGTATCTGTTTGTTCTTATGATCATGCAGCTCATGCATGGGAGAAATTGCAAGAGTCTATGGAAAAAATGAAACAAGGGATTAAGCAAAATATTGTAATAGGTATTGGTCATCCCGGGGCAACATGCCAAGGAGCTGCATTTGAATACGTACTAAACGTCTATTTTGAAATAAAACGAAAAAAACTTCTTGATTATGCAGATATAACATGGATAACCAACGAATATCAACTTGGTGATTTTGCAATGGGAGGCGCCTACATAAAATATGGTGGTTACATTACACCAACTAAGGTTTTTACTGAATCCTTTTTAGCAGAAAGAGGAATACATTGGATCAAACAAGCGGGAGTACAAAAAATTGATAAAAAAACTATTTATTACGAAAAACTTGACGGCACTTATCATGAGTTGAAATACGATTTCAGTATGTTGATCCCTGCTTTTTCAGGTCCGGGAATTAAGGCATTTGGAAAAGATGGCGAAGATATCACTTCAAAGCTGTTTAAGCCTAATGGTTTTATGATAGTAGATGCTGATTATACACCAAAACCATTTGAAGAATGGAAAGCCTCAGATTGGCCATCCAAATATCAACATCCTGAATATGCCAATATTTTTGCTCCCGGAATTGCATTTGCTCCGCCTCATACTATTTCAAAACCACACAAAAGCCCTAATGGAACAAGTATTACTCCGGCACCTCCACGAACAGGAATGCCTTCAGGTGTAACGGGAAAAATCGTAGCCCAAAATATTAGAGACTGGATAAAAACAGGCAAGCCGGTCATGAAACACAAGGCTTCTATGGCTAAAATGGGAGCGGCATGTATCGTATCAGCCGGATATGGACTTACCAACGGCATTGCCGCGACTATGACCGTATATCCCATTGTACCTGACTGGGAAAAATACCCGGATTATGGCAGGTCAATTAAATACACCATGGGTGAACCGGGATTAGCCGGACATTGGCTGAAATGGTTCATGCATTATATGTTTTTGCACAAAGCAAAAGGATATCCTTTTTGGTATTTATTACCAGAATAGTCACTATAATTGTTAAATAAACATTACTTTTAATAAAATAATATAATATAATATAATATGAATTTACTACATAAAGAAAGGGATTTAGCAAGGGGTTATAGCGAATTTGCATATGCCCCTGTACCAACAAGAATGACCAAAATCATTAGAAAAAACTGGATTTGGCAAGCGTATAGATTCATTCGGTTAAATATTAAAATAATCAGGATAGTGGCTTTTGGTCACTCATAGAGTTATGTTCAATTTTTTTACCGTTAGTTAAAAAAACAGCTTAAATATCATTTTGCTCTGTTACCCTCTGACTCTCCCGCTAAAGCTAGACAGGCTCCATTTCTCCACTACGTTACGAAATCGGGAGACCCCCATCCCGCACGTCCCTAAAAGTATTGCCACTTTTTTTCAACAGCTACCTCCCAGCCTCCTGTTTCTCCGCACGCTCCGAAATCGGGAGAACACCATTCCGCACATCCCTAAAATTAATTAAATCAATCTCTTCTATCCAATCCGTAATTCGTAATTTACCATTCATAATTCACCATTCATAATTCATCATTAATTTCTTTTATCTTCCAAACTTTTGAACTTTATCCTTTGAATTTTATCCTTTGAATTTTTGCCTTTGAACTTTGAACTATTTTTTTTGCCAAACTACCCTCTGACTCCCCATTTCTCCACTACGCTCCGAAATCGGGAGAACCCCATTCCGCACATCCCTAAAATTAATTAATTCAATCTCTTCTATCCAATCCGTAATTCGTAATTTACCATTCATAATTCATCATTAATTTCTTTTATCTTCCAAACTTTTGAACTTTATCCTTTGAACTTTATCCTGTGGTCTCATGGTATAGGTTGACAAAAATATGTGAACCAAAACCTTTAAAAATTTCATCAAAAACATTAAATTAGATGGAAAAAGTACAAGAAATGCAGAAAAAACAAATAAGAACATTCAGTCCAATCTTTAAAAAAGAAAAGGTTCGCATGATAGAAGAAGGTAAAATGAGCGTATCGCAATTGAGCAAAATTTATGAAGTAAGTCCAAGTGCTATATACAAATGGATCAAAAAATATAGCAAGCTATTAAAGACAGAACGTATAGTTGTGGAGAAGAAAAGTGAATCGGAGAAAAACATTGAATTGTTATATAAAATAGAACAATTAGAGCGAATAATTGGCAAGCAGCAAGTAGAATTAATGT
>JALSPK010000042.1 GCA_026986005.1 Saprospiraceae bacterium | reverse complement strand
GGGTATTATGCAGGCGGAGAAGCACAAATTGATTCTATACAGATTTTGATTAGAGGTGATTATAGTACTATGTTTTTCGTATTTTTGGTAGGATTGGGGTTGTTGTTCCCCTTGTTGCTGGAAGTGTTGGAATTATTGGGACTAAAATTATCAATTGTAATTCCTGCGATTTTAGTATTGATTGGTGGGTTAGTGTTTAGGATTTTGATGGTTGATGCAGGTCAGTTGACAAGAATTCTTTATTAAGAAATTAAATAAAATGGTAATTATGCAAAAGCGTTATATGTTTTTAACATTCCTGATACTAGCTATGATTTTTGTTATTGCATTTGTGGCAGAAAGAAATAATTGTGATAGCAGCATTAGTGGACAGTTTCATTTTAAATCAAAAAAATGCAAAGAATTAAGCCCAGCCAAACTATTGGTTACATCGTTGAGTACTGATAGGTTTATAGGTGTGGATGAATTGGCTTCAAAGATAATAGCAGAGGATCCTACATATATATTAATTGATATCAGAGATAAATACCAGTTTGAAAAATACTCTTTGCCGGGGGCAATAAATGTTCCTTTTAATAAAATACCGGAAGTAAATGATAAAGAACCGTTTTATAAGTCAAGTGCCTATGTAAAAGTGATTTATTCAAACAATACATTATTGGCGGATCAAGCGTGGATTATATTAAGAAGAATGGGATGTAAAAACATTAAGGTTTTGGATGGTGGACTAAATAGTTTTTTCTTGACTCTAATGACCCCCACCAAACCAAAACAAACCGATTCAGGTGACGCTTTTGATTTGTATAGATTCAGAAAATCTGCCGGAGGATATTTTGGAATGCCAAATCCACAAGAATTTTTTCCTGCACAACAGTTAGCGATATATAAAGCCAAACGAAAAATAGATATCGCTCCGAGAACAAAGATGACTGATGGCAACAGAGCCAAAGTTAAAAAGAAAGTAAAATTAGTCAAAAAGAAAGAAAATAAAATTGAAGAAGAAGAAGAGGATGAGGGTTGCTAAAGTGAAAAGAAAATAAAAAATAAAAAAAATGGGAACATCAAATAAATCGTTTGCAATTGTGATAGCTTTGTTGCTTTTATTGTTTGTAGCTGCAATTTTTTATGTGACTAAAGACACTAGGAATATTGTGCCATTTACATCAGAACCAGATAAGGTGCTTAAAGATGTACTAGATGAATATAACAAGATATCACCAATTAAAGTAGCAAAACAAGCAATGAAGAATGATCCTTCGGTGGTATTTATTGATATAAGAAATCAATATAAGTATTTAAAAGGGCACTTGCCAAATGCAAAAAATATATATAAAGCAGATATTTTGAATAAGGAAAATATTAATTATTTTCATTCTTTAGAAGAATTAGGAAAGCAGGCAATACTGTATGGTGATGATGTGGTTGAAGCCAATGCTCCATTTATGATCTTGAAGCAAATAGGGATTGAAAATATTGTTTTGATGGAAAGCGGATATAGTTTTTTTGAAAACAATAACCTCAAAGCTGTTTCTGAAATGGGGGAATTGGAAATGGGAAGTGAAACAGCAGCGCTAGATTTTGCAGAATTGATTAAGAATGAAAAGATAAAGTATGACAAAATATCAAAAGAAGAGGAAAAGGTGAAAATAAATGCAATTAAATCAAAAAAGAATAATTTAAAGATAAACAAAAAAAAGGAAGTGATTTTCAAGCGAAAACAAGCACAGAGCCCAATTAAGGAAATAGAAAAAGAAGAAGATGATGATGAGGGGTGTTAAATCGAAAAAGAATAGTATATTTATATGTTGAATACCGAGATTAAAATATACAAATTGATGATTAAAATATTTTTAGCTTTTGCTTTGTTATTAGTCTTCCTTTCATGTCATGAAATATCTGATAACAAAATAGTAACAAATATAAAACAAGAATCTTGCTTGGAATGTCACTTTGACCTTGTAGGTTTTAGTGATTTGCACAATCCTCAAGCAATAGGTTGTAGTTCCTGCCATTTGGGAAATATCAATTCAGGTGAAAAGGAAACGGCTCATGAAGGAATAATCAAGATTCCAGGCAATTTAAGCAATGCTTCAAAAACTTGCTCTACGACTGATTGTCACCATAGTGAATTATCAAGAATAAACAATTCACTAATGTCAACGAATAGTGGTATTGTTAGTATTGATAAATATATATTTGATGAGGTGATTCATACAGATATTGTATTTCATATTGATAGTATCCATAGTACAGCAGCGGCAAAACATCTTAAAAACCTTTGCTTCAAATGCCATTTGGGGTATGAAAAGGGGCATTATGGAGCTACAACAGAAATGTCCAGAGGAGGAGGGTGTCTTGCATGTCATTTGAATTATAAAAAAGGTAAACAACCTAATATTAATGATAAATATCATCCTGCTATAAATCTAAATATTGACAATAATAAGTGTTTTGGTTGTCATAGCCGATCTAGTAGAATATCCACAAATTATGAAGGATGGTATGAAACTATACACGAAAATGAAGAAATAATCGATAGCAGCAAATATCGAGTTTTGATGGATGGTAGGATTTTTGCATTGGCTGAAGAAGATGTTCATCACAAGGCAGGGCTTCTTTGTATTGATTGTCACAGTTCTATAGATGTAATGGGAGATGGGAGAGTGCATAAACACCAAGAGCAAGCAGTAAAAATACAATGTATTGATTGTCACATTACAGAAGAGTACAATAAAGTTGATAAAAAAAATATAGGAAATATTGCAGCATTGGATTATGTCTTGCGAAAATATAAATATCCGACAACTAAATTCATTGCAACTGAAAAGGATAACATCGCATTGGTAAATACGGGTTTTGAGAAAGAAGAGAAGGCCTTTTTAATAAGTAAATTGAATCAAAAACTATTTTATTTGAATTCTGCAAAAGAAAGATGTCAAAAAGATAAAGTTCACCAAAGTTTGGATTGTGGTATGTGTCACACATCTTGGGTAACAAGTTGCATAGGTTGTCATATGGAATATGATAACGAAGTGAAGATCAAGGGTAAAAAAGAAAGGGGTAAGTGGTATGAGGAAATTGGAGAATTCAATAAAACATTGCCGGTGATGGGCGAGTACTTCAAAAATGGTAATAAAACAATAAAACCTGCAATTCCGGGAATGATAATGACATTGGATAAATCAGATTTTAAAGGAAATAAACTTGGTCACGACTATACGTTTTTAAGACTTTTTGCACCAATATCAGCTCATACTACGACTTCAGAGCCACGATCTTGTGAATCGTGTCACAATAATTCTGAAGCTTTGGGATATGGTAAAGGTAAATTGAGATTTGATATGAGATCTAAAATTTGGACATTTGAATCACTATATGCCTTATCTTCACAAGATAAACTACCACTAGATGCATGGATAGGATTTTCGAAGTCTAATGAAGATACAATTAAGTATTCGGCACATCAGGGATTTTATCCTCTAAGTCTTGAGGATAGAAAGAAAATACTAAAGGTAGGCTCTTGTCTGATTTGTCATCCGGATAACAAAATCTTCAGGAAAAAAATGATAAGTGGAGAATATAGTATTTTAGCATCAAAATGCATCTATCTCAATAAAATATAATACCGTCCTCAATATAAGATTTGGAGGCGGAATCAGAATTGGGAATATCCCTAAGGGGATGGGTTTAAAAAATAAATCAATTTCTATATTCAGAACAACTAACCCAATACAAACAAAAGATTTAACTATTGTTTAAAAATAATCTTTTTGCGATATTTTTACTTTCCTCAACTTGCTGATACATGGGCATCACTTCGTATAGGAATAATAAAAATCTCATCAAAAATCTTTATTTTTAAAAAATCAAGCACTTTAAAGACAGACACTATTTATAATTGTATCTAAATTAAAATTAGACTATATTTTGTTAGAACAATGCAGGTTTCTCCTTGTTTTATGCGTACTTTAATACTTATTTAGTGTTTTCTAACGAGCATTATTTTATGCTTTTGGGAGACGCCTTGATATATTCAATTTAAAGATATGGAAGACATGATACTTTACGATAGGTTGCAGTTTGCATTTACTATCACTTTTCATTATATATTTCCTCAACTTACGATGGGTTTATCGCTATTGATAGTTTATTTTAAGTGGAGGTATTTGGCTTCAAAAGTTGATAAATACAATGATGCGGCCAAATTTTTCATGAAGATATTTGCTATTAATTTCACGATGGGAGTTATCACGGGTATACCAATGGAATTTCAGTTTGGAACCAATTGGGCTAAATTCTCAGAATTGACAGGCAATATAATCGGTCAAACTTTGGCGATGGAAGGAATGTTCTCCTTTTTTCTAGAGTCCTCATTCTTGGTTTTATTTCTATTTGGGGAGAAGTTAATGGGACAAAAGCTACATTTTCTGACAGGTTTTCTAGTATTTTTAGGCTCATGGGCTAGTGGGTATTTTATTTTGGCTACCAACGCTTGGATGCAAAACCCCGTTGGGTATGAAATAGTAGAAAATGGCAAATATGTTTTAGAGCATTTTTCAGCATTATTTAGTAATCCATGGTTGATTCCTGCTTTTTTGCACAATCAGGTTGCCTCGATAGTAACATCTTCGTTTGTTGTCGCTAGCATAGGCGCGTTTTATTTACTTAGGAATAAAAACGAGGAACATGGAAAATTGTTTTTAAAGACCGGTTTGGTTGTTGGATTCGTAGCTAGTGTATTACTTGCTATGCCTACCGGAGATTGGAATGCAAAAAATGTAGCAAAGTATCAACCGGCTTCTTTTGCTGCGATGGAAGGCATTTTTGAAACGGAGAAGGCTGGAGCTGAAATTGTATTGATAGGACAGCCAAATATGGTAGAAAAAAAATTGGATAATAAAATAGCTGTCCCCAATGTTTTAAGTTTTCTGACATATCAAGATTGGTCAAAACAGATCCCCGGTATGGATCAATTTAATCCGAAGCAATTACCTACAAATGTTCCAGGTCTGTATTATTCTTATCATATTATGGTAGGATTGGGCACGATATTTATCGGCATATTTGGTTTGGCATTAATTTTTCTTTGGAGAAAAAGACTATTTAGCTTTAGACCCTTGCTATGGGTTATAATGTTTTTGGTTCCATTTCCATATATTGCTAATCTTACCGGGTGGTATGTAGCAGAGTTGGGTAGGCAGCCTTATCTTGTATATGGGTTATTGAAGACTTCAGAAGGAATTTCGCCTACCGTTTCTTCAGGTAATACTTTATTTACTTTACTTGGTTTTGTCGGAATTTATTTGTTGTTGGGGGTATTATTTTTATTGTTGATTGGTAAGGTTATCTATTATGGACCTAGATCTTTAAAACATTAAATTATGGAAATATTTTGGTATATAATTATAGCGATTGTTTTAGCTGTATTCTTTGTTTTGGATGGCTATGATTTTGGAGCTGGAATTGTACATTTGTTTTTTGCTAAAACAGAAAAAGACAAGGAAGTGATTTCAAAATCTGCCGGACTTTTTTGGGATTCAAATGAAGTATGGTTAGTAGCGGGGGGAGGTATGTTGTTTATGGCTTTTCCCACCTTTTATGCATCGGTATTTAGTGGATTTTATCTCCCATTGATTATTGTGTTGTGGTTGGTTATGTTTAGAGCTATCGGTTTGGAACTGCGAGGACAATTTAAGTATCAAATGTGGAAAGATATTTGGGATAAGTCATTTGGAGTATCTAGTTTGTTATTAGCATTATTCTTTGGGATTGCACTTGGAAACATTATGAGAGGGGTCAATCTGGGTGGTATTGAGAATGGGACAGCTTTGTATGAAAAACATTTTTTCTTTTTACCATTGTGGGATAGTAGTTTCAGCCCCTTGAGTGAAACACCCGGTGTAATAGATTGGTTTACCATTGTTATCGGTGTTATAACAGTAGTGACTCTTACGATACATGGAGCCAATTGGGTAGTGTTAAAAACACGTTCTTCAATCAACGAGAAGTTAAAAACAATAATTTTAAATTTGAATATTATATTGCTGATATTGACGATGATTTCTTTGTATATTTGGTATACAATAAATCCAAATTCTTTTACTAATTTTATAGATAAGCCCTATTTGATTATTTTTCCCATTATTTATTTTGCAGGTATTGCAGGCTTGTTTTTCATTAAGTCCTTGAAAAAGGAAATACATGGCTTTATTTTGTCAACGGCAATAATAATTGGAGGAATAACTTCGTCCTTAGCTGCGATTTATCCTGTGATATTGCCATCGACCAATGATGTGAACGAATCGCTTACTATTTACAATACATCTAGTACTGAGTATGGTTTGTCGGTTGCTTTAAATTGGGGAATACTGGGATTTGTTTTATTATTTGTTTATATGATAGTTCAAAAGAGGCTGATGGGTGGCAAAATAGACAAAATGGATTATGGTCATTAAAATATATTTAATTTGACAGCAACATTAATTTCACTTATCAGCGTTTGTATTGGGATATTCGGAGGAGTGTTTGCCGGTGCTGTTTTTAAACACAGATCCAATGGACTGATTGGCAATGTTCTGGCAGGAGTATTTGGCAGTATCTTTTTTATAAAATCCATTGGTAGATTAGGCTTTGATCCTATGTCAATTGTTGGAGATGGTACAGTAAATATGCCTTTATTCGTCTGCAATATTTTAGTGTCATTTCTAGGTGGAATCGTAGGAGTGGTAGTCGGGTATAAATTAAGAAAAATGATTGCTTAAGATTTGAAATCCAAAAGATATTGTTTTATAAGCAGGTCAAATTCTTCTTTTTGATTAAAAAGAAAATTTACTGAAACAGGTAGCACAAATACAGGCAGGTTGTTTGTTAAAATGAATTCACGATGGTCATTTAACCTCATTGCGTCTTTCTCTGTAGTGAGAATTATTTTATTTTTGTTATCCAGATTTAGAAATACTTTTTTAAAATGCTCCATTTCATCAAAAGTAAATTCGTGGTGGTCTGTAAATTCCAAGGAATGTAAATCATCAATCCTTTCTTCGAGATAGCTATGCAGATATGATGTGGAAGCCAAAGCACTAATCAACAAAACGGACAAATCCGTATTGAGAGTTATCTTAGTGTTAGGGTTGTAGATAAAATAAGGTTCAAAGTATTTATAATAGCTAAAAAACACTTTTTGTTTAATTGTAGGGTTTAGTTTTTTAATAAAATTTTCTTTATCTTGATGAGTAAGATCTTCAGGGCATTTGCTTGCAATAATGATATTTGCTCTTTTGTAGGCAGACCGCCATTCTCTTAATCTGCCCGAAGGCAAGAAAAAATCTTTAAAAAACGGGAAATTATATTCGGTCAAAAGGATATTTATATAGGGATTGATGGCTCTGTGCTGATATGCATCATCGAGCAATACGGTCTGTATGGCTGAGTCCTTCATCAAGATTTGGGAGATGCCATCTACTCTGTTTTCAGCTACAAAAATACTGAGGTTTGGGTATTTTCTTTTGAAAAGTAGGGGCTCGTCACCCACATTTTTCACCATGTGATTATTAAGAACTTCCATGAAACCCGAAGTGTTTCGTTTATATCCTCTGCTCAAAACAGCCAATTTGATGTAGGGTTGTAAAGAATTTATTAAATATTCTGTATGAGGAGTCTTTCCTGTTCCTCCTACTGTCAAGTTTCCGATATTGATAGTCGGAATAGTGAATTTTATTGAAGCCAAAACTCCTGTGTCATACAATAGACCATATATATAAGATAAAATACCGTATATTAATGAAAAAGGGAAAAACAATAATTTTAAAATTATATTTCTTACCATGAGCATTTATATAAAATCATATTATTTTCATCAAGTCATTACCTATTGGACAATCCAAGCATTTATAATTATTACAATAATTTTGTTTTAACTCCAACAGAGCTTGAGTATCGAAAGCCGAACTAACACTAAACCCCAAATCTTTCCATTTGTTTATAACAGAATTGTTTTCAGGTGGTATTTTTAATAGGAAATCAATTGCTTTTCGCTTGAATCCTTCATTGTTTTCAAGCAATCCATATAGAAATAAAGCAGGGACGATTGTGTTTATCAATATGATATTAATAGCTGATTTTCCCAAAGTTTTATTTCTTATTTTTGATGTTTCATCAAATAGATAATGGTTTATCCAATAATCTGATAGTTTGACATCGAATATATTTTTTATTTCATCAATTTTATTGCTATTGATTATTTCACTAAAAAATCTTTTATTTTTGTATAATAGCTTTGCTAGTTGTGCTATTCGTATAGTTGGAAAATTTGCCGGTCTTAGTTTTGAAAATTTCCAGATTGAAACAGGAATAGGGTTAAGCTTATATTTTTTTCTAAGATGTGAATATTCTTCCTTTAAAATATTTGGGTATTCATCTTTAAAATCTCTATGCAAGAGTCCTGATTGACCAAAAAGTAATGCTTCTAGCTTTATAAGTTGATCCTTTTCCTTAAGAAGTATTTTATAATCCAATGAGTGTGCCAGCATTTCAAAGGCATCTGCATTAACTTTTAGACCGAAGTATCTGGCTAGAAATACGATAAAAGCACTATCCCAATCCATACCTTTATTGGAAAGGATATCTTTCAGTTTTTCAGATTTGCTTAACAATCTGTCTGTCAAAGCTTTTTCAGAAGCACTTGTTCTAGAAAATATAGAGGAACTATCAAAAAGCTTTTCACACGAAATCCAATCCTTATTAAACCGTAGAAGCTTATAGTTTTTTAAATCATTTTTATATATTCTGTTCTTTAAAACCAATGTTGGTATTGTTATTCCGGATTCAGTTTTGATATTCAAGTCATCTTCGTATACAACATGCAAAATCACATTGTTATATGCTTTATCAAACTGATGATTGTGTTTTATCCAATCTGACGATTTTACATGCATTTCAATATTTCCAACCCATATAGTTCCTTCAATTTTTACTTTAGCGTTGAAAAAGTCAGGTCCACTATCTTTGTTGTGAACACCAAAATCAATTATAGAAATACTTGTTTTATCAGATGTTTTTAGGTTTGATAAATCAAATTTCTTTAGTTTCCATATGTAATGCAAAAAGTCTTCTTTAATCATCTTGGATGGTTTCTTTCATAAACATTAAAACAATAATTGTATTTATTAATATCTGATTTGGCATGACAATCTTGTGCAATCATTTTCCACTCCTTGATATTCAAAATGGGAAAAAACACATCCCCTTCAAATGATTCCTCAATTTCCGTTACGTATAATTTGTCCCAATACTCCTGTGTTTGTGCGTAGATTTGACCTCCTCCGATTATAAACACTTCTGTATCTCCTTGGTCATACGCTATTTTTAAAGCTCTTTCAATAGAGTTTGCTATGATGCATCCCGGGCATTTATATGCCTTATCTCTCGTGATTATTATATTGGTACGATTGGGTAGAGCTTTACCTATTGATTCAAAGTTTTTTCTTCCCAATATTATGCTATGTCCGGAAGTTATTCTCTTGAAGTATTTTAAATCTTCGGAGATATGCCACGGCATTTTGTTGTTGAGTCCGATTACATTATTTTTTGCTTTAGCAACAATACATGAAATTATCATTTCAATATTTTTATATGAGTGAACTACAAAGTTAATAGATTTTTTTTATTCATTTAATCTCTGAAGATAATATATTAGAATAAAGATTTCAAATTATTGGAAAAAGTAAAAATAATTCAATACCATAAATTTCATTCGGCGTAACCATGCATGGTATGTCAAAACTCGCTCAATCCGATTCTAGAGACTATCAACCTTAGTTTTTAATTTATCTCTCCAGACTTTATCTTGAGTTATCAGATCCAATTTCATCATTCTTTTTTCTAGATAATCCCGGTAAAAAACTATTTCTTTATTTATGTATTTTTCTATCATCAAACTGGCTATTGGAGCAGCAGTTTGTCCTCCGAAACCACCATTTTCAACAAATACTGCAATTGCTATTTTTGGATTTTCTCTTGGGGCGAATGCCATAAAAACGGAATGGTTTTTCATTTTCACCCGTTTACCTTCTACAATTGAGTAGTTTTCCACAGTTCCGGTTTTGCCACAAATACTTAATCCATACACATAAGCCAATTGAGCTGTTCCTATTTCAACTGCTCCAGCCATTCCTTTGATAATAGGTGGAAAATACTCCTGTTTTATCCTTACTTTGTGCTTGATCTTGTATTTTTCAGGAAGAGAGATATCGGGTTCAAATTCTTTGATTAAGTGAGGAGTGTAATAGTATCCTCTATTTGCCAAAATTGCACCAAGGTTAGCTATTTGGAGAGTAGTCATCTCTAGTTCGCCTTGTCCTATTCCTAAGGACATAATATATGTTGATCTCCATTTGGCAAATTGTTTGCTGTAAAGTTTGTCATAGAATTTGCTGTCAGGGACAAAACCTCCTGTTTCATGTTTTAAATCAATCCCTAATCGTTTGCCTAATCCAAATTCATGCAAATAATTCACCATAGTGTCAAGACCTCTGCCTGGATTTGTAAAACCATATTTTTCAATTATATCACGTCCTAATTGAAAAAAGTATGAGTTGCAAGAATGTTGAATTCCTATTGATATGTTATATGGAGTACTGTGATGATGGCATCCCTGTCTAAAAACATTATACTTTGTTTTGTATTCATAGTATCCGGGACAATAAATAGTTCTATTGGGGTATGTTACGCCCATTTGAAGAGCTATAAGTCCAACAATAGGTTTAAATATTGAACCCGGTGGATATTTGGAATTGATAGCTCTGTTCAACAAAGGTTTATTGGTTTTGTCGTGTAATAAATCCGCAAATATTTTTCCTCTATTTGATTTTACCGACAGGTCATTTGGATTGTAAGTCGGAGAGCTAATCATAGCAAGTACTTGACCTGTACTCGGTTCTATAGCGACTATTGCACCTCTTTTGTTTTGCATCAATTTTTCTCCATAGGCTTGTAAGTCAATATCTATACTGCTTACTAAATTTATTCCAGCTGTTGCAGAAGAATCCAGGATGCCTTTTCCAAAATCATCAATTATTCTGCCCATATTGTCTCTCAGCTCTAATTTAACTCCCTTTTCACCTTTTAATTGAGATTCGTAATTGGCCTCTAAGCCCGTGATGCCTATATAGTCACCGGATGAATATTCTCCTTTAGATTTTTTTATCGTGCTTAAGTTTACTTCTCCCATATATCCCAAGACATGTGCTGCATTTGGGTAGATGTAATTTCTAATGTTTTTTGTGCTTGGATAAAATCCGGGAAATTCAAATAGATGTTCGACAAATCTTGAATATACTTCAGGTTCGATTTTTGTAAGAAAGACAAAAGGACTTCTCTTGCTAAATCTATAGTCTTTCCAGTTTTTGTCCATTGCTTTTATAAAATCATTTTTTGATATTTTCAGCAAGGAACACAGGAGTGCTGTATCCATTTCAGGATTTATGTTTTTATAAATGACTTTTAGTTCATAAACAGGGTCATTTGATACAAGCAACTTGCCATTCCTGTCATAAATTAGTCCTCTTGCTGGTGAAAGCATTGATTTTTTTAATGTTGTTTGCTCTACTTTTGTTCGGTAGCTTTTGTCAAATATCTGTAATATCGATGCTTTATATATCAGCAAAATAGCTGAAATAATAAAAAATATCTTAATTATGCTATGTTTTTCAGCCTTTTTCAATTGCTTTATTTAGGATTTAAGATTGCTACATATAATACTATAATAACTTCTGAAAAAATAAAACTAAATATTGTCCTAAGCAATACAATAGAAGTGTATTGAAATGAAAATGCCTCCATAGAAAAATACCACAATAAGTTTAAAAAAACAAGAACGCTAGAATAAATTAAAAACCAATCCAAACCAAACGTCCATATTGTTGGCGAGGTATCTACGTTATACCCCTCCACAGGCTCCAGAAATTTTAATATATATCTTCTCATATAAGCCATAAATACTAGTGAGCCGGCATGCAATCCGGGTGTGTCATAGAACATGTCTACTATTATCCCAGTAATAAAAGCGACCAAAATCAGAAGAAATCTTTTTGTTTTTAACGGAATCAATAATATGAAAAGTGGATAAATAAATAGATGAATATAATTAAAACCTCCCCATCCTATATTTATTTGTTTAAGAATTAATACTTGGATTAGTACTATGATAAAGAACCTTTTTATAATATTGATTGTATTTGTATTCATCTTATTAAAATCTATTCTTCAACTTCTAGTTTTAGTCCTTTTTTCTTGTAATCAATGACATAAACATCTTGAACTAATGCCAAATCATTGATTAAACTAACGGATATATTATAATAATTTGACCCTCTATCCAATTCAATATCTGTAATTGTTCCAACCATTAAACCCTTAGGGAAAATAGTGGAAAATCCACTTGTAATTAAAGTATCACCTGTGATAATATTTGCGTGTTTTGGGATTTCTTCTAATGTAGTTTTTTTATAATCATAAGGCTTCCATTTTAATATGCCAAAATACCCTTTACCTTTTACCATTACACTTGTACGTGAAATTGTATTTATAAGAGGTATCACAGAAGCAAATTCTTCATTTGCTTTCCTTACGACTCCGACTATGCCTCGTGAAGAAATAACTCCCATCCCCACATCAATTCCTTCAATAGTGCCCTTGTCCAAGGTAAATCTATTATTTCTATGAGTAATGCTCTTGTTGCAAATAGATGTTGGGATTATTTTATAATCGCTAACCAAAGAATCGTTTATTTCAGAATTGTCGGTTTTAAAATACCTTGAATTAAAATATTTTTGAAAAATATAAGCATTATCTCTCTTTAAATCTTCGTTTTTATTATTGAGATTGAGATAATTTTCTAAATCAAAACGTTTTTTATTTATTTTGCCAATTAATAAATTGGAGGAATAGAGAAATATCTCATTTTGTTTGTTGTTGTAATTAATAATCAGGTAAATACTCATCGTTTCCAATACTGCAAAGATTAGTATCGCATTGTATTTACTTAAAAATAATAGAAGGTTTCTCATATGTTAAAATGAGATTTAAAGATTTTTTCTATCGACTAAAAATGAAAATTTACTAGAGTTTTTTAATGCTAAACCAGTTCCTCTTACTACAGCTCTTAATGGATCTTCAGCTACCTGAACCTTTAATTTGGTCTTTCTGGAAAGCCTAATGTCCAGTCCTCTTAATAATGCACCTCCTCCGGTTAAATATATACCTCTTCTGAATATATCCGATGCCAATTCCGGAGGGGTATCTTCCAATGTTTTTAATACAGCTTCTTCTATTTTTTTAATTGAGCCATCAAGTGCGTGGACTATCTCTCTATGATTAATCTCCACTTGCCTTGGAATTCCGGTTACAAGGTCTCTCCCGTTTACAGGTAATGGTTCAGGGACATCTTCAATCTCTTCAATAGCAGCCCCTACTTTTATCTTTATTTGTTCAGCTGTCCTTTCTCCTACCAAAAGATTGTATTCTCTCTTCATAAAATCTACTATATCCATTGTAAACTCATCTCCGGCAGTTCTAATTGACTGGTCTGAAACAATGCCTGAAAGTGCAATAACTGCAATTTCTGTTGTTCCTCCTCCTATATCAATAATCATATTCCCTTCCGGAGCCTCTACGTCAAGCCCTATTCCAAGGGCAGCAGCCATTGGTTCATATATCAAATATGTCTCTTTTGCATCAACATGATCCGCAGAGTCAAAAACAGCACGTTTTTCCACTTCAGTAATTCCTGAAGGGATACAGATAACTATTTTCAAATGAGTAAAAAATCTTTTTTGATCATTTATCATATTTATCAATCCCTCTATCATTGCTTCTGCTGCTTGAAAATCTGCAATCACGCCGTCTTTTAGAGGTCTTACTGTCTTTAAATTGTTGTGTGTCTTACCATGCATTTGCATCGCTTTAGTGCCTACTGCAACCACTTCATTTGTCTTCAGATCAATCGCTACGATGGAAGGTTCTTCAACGACGACTTTATTGTCTTGAATGATTAGGGTATTTGCCGTACCTAAATCTATCGCTAATTCTTGTGTAAAAAAACTAAAAAATGCCATTTGCCTCTATATTCTTTAAAATAATTAATTCTATAACTTGTAAAGTAACATGCAAAAAACGTGAAAAATATCTAAAAGTTATAGCCTTTCGCTTATTATTATCAATAATCACACCAAAAACTCAAAATATTAGCATTTATTTCACTTTAGATAAAGAATAGGTTGTATTTTTTTTAAACATAATTTATTTCGGATCAAAAATCAGCTGCTTTCATGCAGATATTATGAAAAAGCTATTGGTATTACAAGTCGATTTTTTAAAATAAGTTATACAACCAACTGAATTTTGTTAAAAATTTAAACACAACATAAGTCATTATGTCTATTCTTGATTTTTTACAATCATAATAACCACCAAATGAATTTTCTGTTGCTATATTGGTATTCACAGAGTTTTCCATATCCTCCTGAATTATCTTCTTCAATTCTCTTGCTACATTTTTATCTTCTATCACAAATACTAATTCAGTATTGATATAAGCAGACCTCGGATCCATATTGTACGACCCTACCAAAGCCAAGCTATCGTCAAAAACAGCTGACTTAGCATGGAGGTATCCGGGACCCAAATACTCGTACAACTCTATTCCCAACTCCTCTAACTTCGGTTTTTCATTGTCATATGCAGCAGCAACAGGCATAGCATCTGTAGAGCAAAAAGAGTTTGTGACAAATTGCATTTTAACGCCCTTTTGTTGGAAATGCTTTAAAAGCCTGTAAAATCTTTGAGTAGGAAGTAAATAAGGAGTCTCAATAACAAATGATTTTTTTGTATTCAGTGTAAGATAATATAAAGCTGTGCTCAAATATTCGGGATTGAATTTGTTTTTGACCTCATCGTATGAATTTAAAAACAAAACGCTATTAAATTTAGTCCCTCTTAATTTTGGATCAACATCCGATATTAGTTTTTGATACAAATTCTTCTTTGATAAAACATATCTTCTTATATTTTTAAGCTTATTGACCATTTTAATACTTCTTTTACTTTTCTTATCACTATCGTAGTAAGTTATCTTTTGGACATGATTACTGTTCCACAATTGATAATAATATCTTCTCACATCGCGTACTAGTGATTTGGAATTAAAGAATAGATCTCGATCGTGAAAATTTTTACTATTAAGCCCGTAATATGAATTTTTGATATTTCTACCACCAACTATTAATTTGTCATTATCCGCCAAAATCAATTTGTCATGCATCCGATAGTTTAAATTATTCAAGGCATTAAAGAATTTTTTAATACTGATTTTATTCCAGGGAACAAATAATTTAGGCAAAGGATGAAACTCGCGAATCTCAATGCCGTTTTGCTCTAGATAATACAATAAGCTCTTATCTATGCCATTTGCGGAGGCATCCAATAATATTTTAATTTTCAAATCGGGATGAAGTTCTTTTTGCATCAATAATATATCAAGACTTACTAATCCGAAAGGGTCATCTTCAAATATAAAATATGAAATTAATATTTCTTTTCTTGCATTTTCTATGATTTTGATTCTAGCCAATGTAGCATCGTCAGCATTATTTAGAAAAAAAAGATAGTTGTCCTGAGACTTCAAATTCAAAGAAGAAGACAAAATCAAAAATAGTATAAAAATTATATATTTCATCAAAGTTTCTTTTTTAATGCCGCTATTTCATCGCGGTAATGTGCTGCTGATATGAAATCCAATTCTTTTGCTGCCTTTTTCATTTTTATTTCCGTATCATTTATTAGCTTTGAAATTTGTTCCTTATTCATATATCCTATAACCGGATCAGCGGCTATACCGGGTTTTTCGGGCTCGATATATGCTTTTGATTCAATACCACGTATATCCAGAATTGATTTCTTCGAAAGAATTTCATCTCTGGTTTTGTTCAATGATGTTGGTACAATACCGTGTTTCTCATTGTATTCCCTTTGAATCGCCCTCCTTCTATTTGTTTCATCAATTGTATTTTCCATACTTCTTGTTATTTTATCGGCATAAAATATAACCTTCCCATTGACATTCCTTGCAGCTCTTCCTGCTGTTTGTGTAAGAGATTTTTCATTTCGTAAAAAACCCTCTTTATCAGCATCAAGAATCGCTACTAACGAGACTTCAGGCATATCCAAACCTTCCCTTAATAGGTTTACACCGACTAAAACATCAAATTCACCAAGCCGCAAATCTCTGATAATCTCCACTCTCTCCATTGTATCTACATCAGAGTGGATATACTTAGTTTTGATATCCAATGAATCAAGATATTTTGTTAGTTCTTCTGCCATTCTTTTTGTTAGTGTTGTAACTAGTATACGCTCATTTTTATTGATTCTTTCATTAATCTCTCCAAGTAAATCATCTATTTGGTCAATACTAGGTCTTACATCAATCTCAGGATCCAATAATCCTGTTGGTCTGACTATTTGTTCAACAATAACTCCTGATGTTTTCTCCAATTCATAATCTCCCGGAGTCGCACTCGCATAAATCAATTGATTAGTGATACTTTCAAATTCTTCAAAGTTTAACGGCCTGTTATCAATTGCTGAGGGCAGTCTAAACCCAAAACTAACAAGATTGAGTTTTCGAGATCTGTCTCCCCCCCACATCCCTCTTACTTGAGGTATGGTTACATGGCTTTCGTCGACTATCATAAGATAATCATCAGGAAAATAGTCCAAAAGTGTAAAAGGTCGTGTTCCCGGTTGCCTATTGTCAAAAAATCTCGAATAATTCTCAATACCATTACAATATCCAAGTTCTCTTATCATTTCCAAATCGAATGTCGTTCTCTCTTTAATTCTATTTGCTTCCTGATATCGCCCTTCGCTTTCGAAATATACAATCTGCGCATGAAGTTCATCTTCAATATCCCTAATAATCTCTTTCATCCTGTCTCTATTAGCTATATACAGATTGGCAGGATAAATCAATGCAGAATCAATTTCTTCATATCTTTTTCCGGCAATAGGATCTATTATCTCAATAGTATCTATTTCATCTCCCCACATAGAAATTCGGTAACCATACTCTACATAGGGAAGATTTATATCAATGGTATCACCTTTTACCCTAAATGTACTTCGTGAAAAATCAGAAACAGTCCTGGAATATAATGCATCTACCAGTTTGTGTAAAAGCCCATTTCTACTGATCTGCTGCCCTTTTGTGATACTAATAATCCCCTTTTTGTAATCCTCGGGATTTCCCATACCATATATGCAGGAGACAGAAGCAACCACAATAATATCACGTCTACCGGACAATAAAGAGGAGGTTGCTCTAAGTCGAAGTTTATCAACTTCTTCATTGATAGAAAGATCTTTTTCAATATAAGTATCAGAAGTACTTATATAAGCCTCCGGTTGATAATAATCGTAGTAAGAAACAAAATATTCAACAGCATTATCCGGAAAGAACTCCTTAAACTCACCATACAATTGTGCAGTCAGTGTTTTATTATGAGTTAATATAATTGTAGGCCTTTCTAATTGCGCAATAACATTTGCTATTGTGAATGTTTTTCCTGATCCGGTTACTCCAAGCAAAACCTGCTCCCTTTCATTTCTATTAATCCCGTTCACCAATTCTGCAATAGCTTTTGGCTGATCTCCTGTGGGTCTGTATTTAGATGTTAATTTAAATCCCATAATCACAAATCTAACGAATTTAATCAATTTTTAATCCGATAAAAATCGTTTTCTTTTATTTTTTTAATAGAAAATCTTGAAAAACGATTTTTTTTCTTTGTTTTTTTCAATTTTTTTTCACTTTCAATTGCATTTTTGATTTAATATGTATTTAGAACTATTTGAAAAAGTTAATAGATGCAATTTCATGTTATATGAGTTTTAACATATTCATAATCGTTTGATACTCCGCTGTTATAATCAAATTACAAATAATTCTAATTCATAAAAAAAATGAATTTTTTATTGAAATATTTTATGTTTTTAAGATAATTAATCTTTACCTTTACAGAATAATTTTGGAGAAATCCTCAATTTAATAACAATAACCAAACTCATGAACGATAATAATAAGAACACGTATTTATTACAGAATCTTGTTTCCGGCTTTGAAGTACTGACCGAAAGAGGAGAGGTGGGTACTTATAGTAAAAATGAATTTTTGCAATTAATCAATTTTTATAGGAATAAGTGCAATATCGGAAAGTCTCTGGAAATTGTAGATTTAGCTATTGAACAATTCAAGTATATTACCAACTTTTATATTGTAAAAAGTAGCTTGCTATTAGAATCTAATAACCCTAATTTGGCTCTAAAATACTTAGACCATTGTGAGAACATATCGCCATATGCTTTTGAAGTAAAAATACTTAAGGCAAAGGCTTATGCTATGAAGGGAGATATTGATATAGCCGGTAATTTATTAAATGAATTAAGATCTTTTTCTAACCTTAACTTCAATGTAGAGGTAAATATCATCAGGTCATATATATATGAACACCTTGGTGAATATGAAGATATGTTCAATGTTTTAAAAGAGACATTGGTAATAGATCCATTAAACAAAGAGGCTCTTAAAAGGATTAACACTGCAACTATATTCACAAAAAAATATGAAGAGAGTATTGACTTTCATAAAAAATTAATTGATAGCACACCTTACAACTATATGGCTTGGTTTAATATTGGTCAGATATATACCGTGCTTTCTGAATACGAAGAAGCTATTGATTCCTTAGAGTATTCTTTCCTGATAAATCCTGATTTTGAAGACGGCTATTTGGAATACTCTGATTTGTGCAATCAGATAGGGAAATATAATAAAGCTACAGTAGTATATGAAGAATACTTGGAATTATTTGATGGTGACTCTGAATTGTACGTAAATCTTATTTATGCTCATTTGAAATTGAAAAATTTTGATAAGGCAGAAAGATATGCTATTGAATCTATAAAAACCGATTCATACAATGACGAAGCATATTTTCTCCTAGGCAAAGTTTACAAAAGCAATAAAAGATGGGAAAAAGCTCTAAATGCATTTCATAAAGCTATAGAAATAGAAGATGAGCGTGAGGAATATTATGAAGCTCTTGCTGATATGTACATAAATCTTGGAGATAATAATAAAGCAGAAAAGTACTTTGATATAATTATGTCAATGGATACTCTTGAAGAGAAATACTATATAAGATATATTAGATTCTTATTGTCACACAAAAAGTATGATAAAGCATATCATATCATTAAAAAATCAGAGGATAACATTTATAGTCCGCTTTTTAATTATTTGAAATCAGTAATATATTTTAAAGTTGATAATAAGAAAGAAGCACTCCTGATTCTTGATTCAGCATTGGAAGATAACTATGATGAGCATAATATGCTTTTTGAATTGGCGCCCGAACTCAAATATGATAACGAAGTAGCTTCAATTATAAACTACTACAAAAGTTAAAAGAATACTCAGTTTTTTAACCAAAACTTGAAGCCTTTTCTGTTTTTATAGGAAAGGCTTTTTATATATTTTGTAACTTTTTTCCTTCATGCCCGTATTAGCATCAAACAACTTATTATTTAATAATCTAAAAAAACGAAGAAATGAAAAATATCATCTTATTAATTGTTATGGTTTTTACAGCATCACTTGTTAGCGCACAAAAAGAAAATACGGATGCAGATACTACAAAACTAAAATTGGGAAACAAAACAATTATGATAATTGAAAAAAATGAAGAAACAGGAGAAACTGTTTTAAAACAAAAAGAAATCACAGATGAAGAAAAAACAGTAACTATTGATGAGAAAAATAAGAAAGGAATGGATAAACCACATTACAGTTCTCGAAAATATTCCAGATGGGCAGGTCTGTATTTAGGTGTAAACCAACTAGGAGATATTGGAGATGGAGGTCCGCTATCTATTGATATGCAAGACTGGCAGATTAATCCATGGAAAAGTAGAATATGGAATATAAATTTTATGGAAATGAATCTTAGTATAATTAAAAAACATATCCTCTTAACTACAGGATTTGGACTTGAGTATAAAAACTACTCTTTCACGGAGAATATTGATTTGGTTGAAGATAAAGACAACAGAGTGAATCCTGAAGTTAACAATAATTTAAAATATAAAACGGATAAACTTCATGTGAGCTACTTTCAGATGCCAATATTATTAGAATTTAATACTTCATCCAAAGCAGGAAAAGGGATTTATTTGGCAGCAGGAGTTGTAGGAGGTCTTAGAATGTACTCCAAACTATACCAAAAATATGATTTAGGAGATAACACTATTAAAAGAAAAACTAAAAGCGATTTTAATTTGAATCCTTATCAACTCTATGCGACACTTAGATTGGGATTTAATAAAATAACATTTTTCGGTAATTTTGACTTGATTCCATTATTCAAAGAGGATAGAAGTCAAACAGGCGATAATTTGATGGCTATAAGTGCAGGGGTAAAACTAGTTGGCTTCTAAAATCATAAAGATTAAAACTCCCGCACAGAGTTTTTTCATATCACAAGTTGCACCTATAATTAACTTTATAGGTGTTTTTTATATTCTAATCAACCCAAATAACCAAAATAATATCCCGGCTCCTGCGATTCACGTTATTATGTTTCCTAAAAATCCATGGGCGTTTAACCCAAAGAGAGAAAACGCAAAGTTGCCAATAATACCACCTATTAAACCTATTAAGATATTAAGTATTATTCCAAAACCTTTGCCCTTGAAAAAAATACCGGCTAACCAACCGGAAAGACCACCTATAGACAGACACTAATGAGACTGTACAACATAATTTATAATTTTTCTCCAATATACATATAAAAATAATAGCAATCAAAATATTGCGATAAAAACAAATTTTTAATCTTCTAATGATAATATATACACAATAAAGTCATTATATAAGCAATAATATTTAGCTTTGTTTTTTTTTGAACTAGGTAATTTTTTAATTTTAATGAATGTAATAAAAAAACTATATTTTGTATCACTATCAACTTTGATATTGCTGTCTTGTGCTAAGCCGGTAAATCCATCAGGTGGTCCGCGAGATAAAACACCGCCAAAGTTGGTAAAAGAAAAATCAACACCTAATTACCAAACTAATTTTAACCCTAAACATTTAGTTTTATATTTTGATGAATGGATTACTCTAAAGAATAAAAATCAAATATTGATTTCACCGCCATTAGATAAAAAACCTAAAATTTCATATAGGGGAAAACATGTGACCTTTGATTTTGATGAAAATGATACTCTAAAGAAAAACACTACTTATACCATAAATTTTGGCAAATCTATAGTCGATTTTACTGAAGGAAATCCGGTTACCGATTTTACCTATATCTTTTCTACCGGAGATAAAATAGATTCTTTGGAAATCAATGGGAAAGTCATAGATGCATTTGACAATAAGCCAATAAAAGATGTTGTAGTCATGTTATATGACACTGATGAAGATTCTGTTGTAGTTAAATCAAAACCATATTATTTTGCAAATACCGATAAAAAAGGCTATTTCAAAATATCTCACATTAAAGAAGGATATTTTAAGGTTTTTGCATTAAAAGACGGTAATTCCAATTATCTTTATGACAAAGAAACTGAACAAATCGGCTATTTGGATAGTATGATTTATATCACAAACGATACATTGGAAAAAGACTTGAAGATAAAAATGTTTACACCAAGTCCGAAACTTATGATTACAGATAAAGCTGTCTCAGGTTACGGAAAAATAAAAATTGAATACAATAGAGAGCCTGACAGAGTTGAGGTATTGCACTCATCTGTAAACGTATTTGACAAAGAAATAATAAATGACAGCCTTTTGATTTGGTATGACAATTCAACTAAAAATGACAGCATCAATATTATTGTACAAAGTGAGGAAAGGATAGATACAATGATTTTCAAAATAAGAAAACAATTTAAAAACCCAATCCCTTTGGTTTTGCTCAATAAAGCCAAATCTATAAAGCAACATCCTGACAAGTTTGTTATATTAAAATTTAACCAATTATTTAGTTTTGAAGACTCTTCCAAAATATCACTCAATGAACGAATAATTAAAGAAAAAAAAGATACTTCAGGCACGACCAAATTTGATACATTATATTCAAATATTGAAAAAGAATACATGATTGATTCAACAAATAGCCATTTTTTCAAATTCAAAGGAAAATGGAAGGAAAATAAGGATTATAACTTATCTATTCTTCCGGGATTTTTTAAAAGCAAATATGGAGTACAAAATGACACAATAGAACTAAAAATACATACCAACAAAAGAGAAGCCTATTCAAATCTAATATGCCATATTGATAGCTTGTCAAAAAGCAAAGAGTATGTGGTAACTCTCTTTAACGGAAAAGATGTTGTAAAAACAAAAATAATTAAAAATAGTGTAAGGCAGGATATAAAATACAATGCTATACACCCCGGGAAATACACTCTTGAAGTCATTGTTGATATCAATAATAATGATAAATGGGATGAGGGAGACTATTTTAAAAAGCGCAAAGCTGAAAAAAGATATTCTTTTAAGCTAAATGAACTAAAAGCAAATTGGAATCAAGAAGAAAATATAAATCTAAACTCAAAAAAGAAAGATGATACTAAGAAGTGAAAATCTAGTTAAATTTTACGGTAAACGAAAAGTAGTAAACGATGTTTCTATTGAGGTTAAAAAAGGAGAAATAGTCGGATTGCTGGGGCCAAATGGGGCAGGTAAAACTACCACCTTTTACATGGTAGTTGGGTTTATCAAGCCCAATTCTGGAAAAGTATATCTAGATAATGATGAACTTACTCAACTTCCCATGTACAAACGAGCTCGTAAAGGTGTCGGATATCTGCCTCAAGAAGCATCTGTATTCAGAAAACTGAGTGTAGAGCAAAACATCTCTGCAATACTTGAGTTTCAGCCGTTATCAAAGAGAGAACAAAAAGAAAAATTAGAAAGTCTTATTGATGAATTTGGATTACAAAAAGTAAGAAAAACTCTTGCCGATTCTCTATCAGGTGGTGAAAGAAGACGAACAGAGATAGCAAGAGCATTGGCTTCTAACCCTAGCTTTATCCTGCTAGACGAACCTTTTGCAGGTATTGATCCGATAGCGGTAGAAGATATTCAGTCTATAGTATCAAGGTTAAAAGATAAAAACATTGGTATATTAATCACCGACCACAATGTCCGCGAGACTTTATCAATTACCAATAGAGCATATTTGATGTTTGAAGGGGCGATTTTAAGGAGTGGATCAGCAGAAGAATTGGCTAATGATGAATTGGTACGTAAAGTTTATTTAGGAAAGAATTTTGAATTGAAAAAACTAGTAACAGAAGATGAGAAGTAATAGAATAATTTTATTATTAGTTGTATTATTTTTTATGTTGAGTTTATTTCAGTTTTCATCATGTACGGACGACAATAGTTCTCTCACAGAGAAAGAATCAAATGCAATTGACTCATTGTACAATCTCAGGAAAAAAGAGATAAAGAGCAGATTAGATACGATTTGTGATTCGGTTTATCAAACGGAATTTCCTAATATCGTGGATTCAATCAAAGCTATAAGAAAAAAAGAAATACTTGATTTATTAGGTAAGTAATGCATATATTAAATAGTGTCTGTCTATAAAGTGCTTGATTTTTGAAAAATAAAGATTTTAGATGAGATTTTTGCCTCTCTGAGGATTAGTGATGCCTTAGCATCAGTAATTTGAATAAAGTAAAAATATTTTACCTTAAAGGCAACCATTTTTAGTTTAATACCATATAGTATTTATATCAATACTTAAAAATTGAATACAGAATTAAAATTAATAAGAAAAAGTCGTTTAGGTAATCGAAAAAGCCAAGAATCTTTATATTTGAAGTATAAGACCAAGTGGTTCATGATTTGTCTTAGGTATGCCATTGACAAAAGCCAAGCTGAAGATATGTTACAAGATAGTCTTGTCAATATTTTTAGTAAGATAAAACAATATGATTCCTCTAGAGGAAATTTTTCTCAATGGTCTTACCGAATTGTTGTTAATTCATGTTTAATATGTTTAAGAAAGTGGGAAAAACTCACTTTTGATGAAAACCATCAAAATTTTAATGAAAAAATCGATAATTTTACTAATGTTTATGATGTATTGGGAGCTGAAGAATTAATAAAATTAGTACAGAGTCTGCCTACGGGCTATAGATTGATTTTTAATATGTATGTACTGGAAGGATATAAACACAGAGAGATTGCAGAATTATTAGATATTAATATTGGGACTTCAAAATCTCAATTAGCTAAAGCAAAAAAAATACTTCGTTCTAAAATAGAACTATTATTTCAAACAGATATAATAAAATGAAAGACAATTTAGAATCATTTTTTAAAAAATATCTACTTAAAGAAGATCAACTCATAGAGGAATGGGTTGAGCCTTCTGTTGATGTATGGTTAAATGCAAGTAAAATCTTAGATGAAAAGAGTAAAGACAAAAAAATATTTTGGCTTTGGAATCTTGTTGGACTGCTATCATTAGGCTTAGTTGTCTTAGTTATATATATAAATAATATTGAATCAAAAAATAAATCCATCATTGATTCTCAAAAAAATAAATCCATTACGAAGATCTCTCCACCATTAAATAAAAATGCTACACGAAGTTTAATTACTTATAAAACGGAACAATCAATTTCTAACCCTGTTGAGACTATAAAAGTATTAAATTCTGGTAAAACCCCAAATAGTAAAACAAGTATGAAAGAGACTAAAACTCAAGTTAGGGGTATTGAAAATAACTTAAAAACACCAACCGTCAATAATTTTCACAAATCATATTTAACTCTAAGTAGTAAGAAATACAATTTCAGATCATATACAGAAAAAAACGAAAGATCAAAAAGAATAATCTATCCTGATGTAAATAATCCAACGATAATAGAGCAACTCCCATTATTAAAGATGCATAAATACAAATTGGTTGTGAATGAGGTGTTACCTGATCCGATTAAAGATTTATTGTCAATAATTAATGTAGTACCCAAGTCTAAAGCTCCTAATCCTCATAAACACGAAATCTCATTCTTTTATGGACCTTCTTTAACTTCAACACCAATGAAAGCAAGTAAAGAAATGGCGTTAAATGGCTATAAAAAATTGCAAGTATCAGCTAATTTGGGGTTAAAATACAAATATTTTTTCAATAATGAATATTATATGAATTTAGGGATGGAATATCTCACAGTTAAGAGTTGGTCATTCTCCAGAAATGAATACTATTACGATTCAAACGGTGAATATATCGATCTAAATGGTAATCTAATAAATATAATAACAGTTCCATTACCGAGTCCTATAGGTGAAATGTCTACTCAAATCACAATTAGACAATCTTCGAATAATACTATCAAAGAAGGTGATCTATTTATCGCAGACATGGAATCTCATCAAAAGTATCAGTTTGTAAATATTCCAATAGGACTAGGAATACAGAAAATAATTCATAATAAACACAACTTTAAACTTGGCGTGGATCTAAATATATCTTATATGCTAAATCAAGAAAATGAATTTGAAGCTTCATTTTCTTATAATGATAATAAATCGAAAATGAATTTAGTAAAATCAGATATTATTAACCTTCAGGAATTAAATAAAAAATTATTTAGTATTTCTGGTGAATTAGGATATTATTATAAACTAAAAGATAATATTTTTATAGGATTATCTACTTCTTATTTTAGGAGTTTAAACAATTTATATTCCCAAGAAAACATAAAAACTAAAATGCACGGTATAAAATTTAATGTGGGGTTTTCAATAAAAATTTAAAACTTAGGCAACCCTTTTCATTAATACTACATAGTAAGAATATGTTATTTAATTAATTAAAAAATAAAAAATAAGTATTATGAAATTAGTAAAAATTTTAACCATGTTTTTTTTAACTCTTGCATTTGTCACAACATCTTGTACAAAAGAAGAAGACAAAACTCAAAATATTAATTTAAATCTTGATGGACTTACAAATCTTGGACCTGATTTTGTATATGAAGGTTGGATTATTGTTGACGGTACTCCAATGACAACTGGTACTTTTACTGTAGATGACAATGGAGCTTTATCTAAATCCGTTTTTAGTCTAGACAAGACTAATTTAAATAAAGCTACGAAGTTTGTACTTACTATTGAACCAAAATCGGATAATGATCCGAAACCTTCTAATACAAAATACTTAGTTGGTGTTTTCAATGGTAATATTGCAAATGTAAACACGAGTATTGTTGGTGATTTTAGTAATGCAACTGGCAATTATATTTTAGCAACACCAACTAATGGAGCTTCGTCCAACGAAAAAAGTGGTATATGGTGGGTAAATCCTACAGGAATGACCCCTGTAGCAGGTCTTAACTTACCCAGCTTATCAAATGGATGGAAATATGAAGGATGGGTAGTTATTGATGGAATTCCGGTAAGTACCGGAACATTTACAAATACTTCTGCAACGGATGAGGCAGCTCCATATAGTGGATCATTACCTTTACCGGCTCCAAATGGCGATAATGGATTCTTTCCCGGAGAAGACTTTCTGAAAAATGCTCCTTCTGGCTTGTCATTCCCTTTAAATATCGCAGGTGGAACAGCTGTAATATCAATAGAACCATTTCCGGATAATAATTCAAAACCATTTAAATTAAAACCTTTAGTAGGTAAGATTCCATCAGATGCTGCTGACCATGCGTTATACAAGATGGATAATAAATCAAATTTTCCTAAGGGAACAATAAATAGATGATTATAATGTAAAATAGTTTCTCCATCTTATATAATCCCATTGTATTTATTTGTATAAATAAATACAATGGTTAGATGATTTTTTTAACGCGATAAACATTTTTATTAATCTCTGGTATAAGCATCAGCTAATACCAGAGATTTTTATAAATAATTTTATTTTTCTTATCTACGTATTATATGCCAAGCCATTATATTGTATTTGCAATTTATCCTTTGTTATTCGTTTTGGCTATTGATTAAAAATCTCAAATACTTAATTTTTCGACTATCTTCAAGATGCATTTTTTCATAATAAGTCTTTATGTCGAGGTCAGGGAAATCCAACTCATCCTTATAAATATCGTCTTTTGTATAGAGAATTTTACATTTTTTATCCGAAGCTATTGTTTCCAACGAATATTCATACAACTGAGGTGAATCTGTTTTAAGATTTATTACTCCATCTTGTTTTAATATATTTCTGTAATGGTTAATAAAATTAGGAGATGTTAGCCTCCGGTTAGATTTGCTTTTTCTTAAAAACGGATCGGGAAAAGTTATCCATATCTCATCAATCTCACCCCTTAGAAAAAAATCTGAAATTCTTTCAATTCTTGTCCGTAAAAATGCTATATTTTCTAATTTTTCATTCAATGCAAAGGTAGCTCCCTGCCAAATTCTAGCGCCTTTGATATCAACACCTATAAAATTTTTGTGGGGATATCTTCTAGCCAGTTCCAAAGAATACTCTCCTCTACCGCAGGCCAATTCAAGGACAATAGGATTACTATTGTTGAAAAACAGATCTCCCCAGCCATTCGAATAGTCAACTTCAGCACCATTTTTGCCAACAAGAATTTTATCTTTTGCATTAAAATTTTCAAATACATTTGGATAAGATAAGACCTCGGCAAATTTCTGTAATTTATTTCTAGTACTCATTTAATTTTACATTGGATGATGCAAAATTAAGTATAATTTATCTAATTAATGTTTTAATGCGGTTATATTTATTTCTGTTTGTCCTTGTCCCTTTACAAGACAGCTTGTTTTTCATAGCTTCTATATCTTTTACTCTTGATTTGGATGATGGGTGAGTACTTAGGAATTCAGGAGGAGAAGGCTGATTAAGCATTTTCTTAAAAAATCCGGCAGCGCCTGCTGCATTATAAGGTGTTGGGCATAGATATCTCACAGAATATTCATCTGCTTCCGCTTCATTGCTTCTGCTAAATTTAAGACCAATTATGCCTGCTACTACTTGCTCTAAAGCTTGTTTGTCTTTTAATATTGCACTTAAAAGAACAGAAATTCCCAGGTTTTTTGTCAATTGTCTGGTAGAATGCCTCATATCCGCATGCGCCATTTCATGTCCCATCACACCGAGCAATTGATCTTCTGAATCCAAAAACTTAATCAATCCTGTGTAGATATAGATATACCCCCCCGGTGTTGCAAATGCATTTAATGTTTTCTTATCATCAATAATCTTTACTTCCCAAGCAAATTTGTTTTTGTATTTTACTTTGCCACTATTTAAAACAACATCTCTTAATCCTCTTACATATCTATATAAATCCCGGTTTTTATGTTCATCAAGAATTGGAAATTTTTTGGAGTCAGATTCTATTTCTGCTTTCACTTGCTTACCTAGTTTAATATCTTCTTCAACAGAGAAAATATTCACTTTATTCAAAGCGGTTGTAGTGGATTTGTAGGCCTTTTTGGTAAAAGCGCAGCTAGAAGCGCTAAAAATCAGAATAAATAATAAACTATTGATAATAATATTTTTCATTTTATATCTTTTTTACTGAAACGCAAAGTTAGCATTATTTCTTATAGAAAAAATGTTAAATAGTGGTTAAACTTAACCAGCATATGATTTTGTAATATAAAATTTATATTTTTTAAATACAAAATTCTATCAAGGCTTGGTTTAAATCTTAAAATCCGTTTTTAATAAATCATTGCCCCAATTCCCCACAATGGTATCATCCTTGTTATTTTGTTTAATTAAGGCTAAGTAATCATCTCTTGACATTTCCACACATCCCATGTTATCCAAATGAGGATTTGGAATCTGACAGTCCAAGAGTCTGAAATTATTTAATTCTAAAATCATGCTTAGGCTTAAAAGCGCATATTTTGAAGCATTTGATACAGATGAAAACATCGATTCGCCAAAAAAAATTTTTCCTAAAGATATCCCATACAATCCTCCGACCAGCTTTCCTTCTTCCCAAGTTTCAAAAGAATGAGCAAAGCCTAAGTTGTGAAGTTCAATGTAAACATCTTTCATATCTTGTGTTATCCATGTACCATCCTGACCCCTTCGAGCAATATTTTGACAATTGTCTATCACTTGTTCAAAGTCTTTGTCAATTTTTAAATGGAATCTGCCTGATCTAAAATAAGACTTCATGGATTTTCTTATCTTGAGGTTTCCGGGGACAATAACAGATCTAGGATTAGGTGACCACCACATGATAGGGTCATTTTCATTAAACCAAGGGAATATTCCACACGAATAAGCTTCTAGCACCCAGTCAACATCTAGTTTACCTCCAATAGCTAAAAGCCCTGATTCGTCAGCCAAATCAGCCTTTGGAAATATTAGTCTGTGTTCATTAAGTGCAAATACTGCCATATTGGTAAAAACATTAATACTTCAATAAAAAAACCTTGCTGAAAAATCCTTTTCAACAAGGCAACGAAATAACAGACACCCTATGACTATTATGTCAGCAAAATTAGTTAATTATTTATATTAAACAAAATTTACATATATTTTTTTTCTGATTTGAAATAATAATTATTATTATTGATAATGATGATTACTATTTTTAGAATAATTCTTTATTGAAATATTTTTTTAAACATCTATCCCAATAAAGATATATTGGTTACCTTTGCCGCTTGTTTGATTTTAAAATATAATAATATAAAAAATGAAAAAAGTAGCAATTAACGGATTTGGAAGAATTGGTCGTCTTACTTTCAAAGCTTTATTGAATAAAAAAGATATTGAAGTAGTGGCAATCAATGATCTAACTGACAATAAAACTCTTGCTCATTTACTGAAATACGATTCAGTTCACGGTAAGTTTGACGGAACTATAGGTTCTGATGATAAATATTTGATTATTAATGGTGTGAAAATTAAGGCTTTTGCGGAAAGGAATCCATCCAATTTGCCATGGAAGGAGCTTGGTGTTGACGTTGTAGCGGAGTGTACAGGAGTTTTCAGAAAAAGAGAATTATTGAACAAACATTTGGAAGCAGGAGCGGGTAAGGTCGTGTTAAGCGTGCCTTCAGCAAAACCGGATGATGTTGATGCGACGATAGTATTGGGAGTAAATGATGACACATTGAAACCCGAACACAAACTAGTGTCCAATGCATCATGTACGACAAACTGTCTTGCACCAATCAGTAAAGTTTTAAATGACAATTTTGGTCTTGAGTATGGGTTGATGAATACTATTCACTCTTATACCAATGATCAGATAATTCTTGATGCGCCTCACAAAGATTTGAGGAGAGCTAGAGCGGCAGCTGTTTCGATTATACCTACTTCCACCGGAGCTGCAAAAGCTATTGGTTTAGTTATACCTGAATTGGATGGGAAACTACACGGTCTTGCGACGAGAGTCCCTACACCTGATGGCTCTGTAGTAGATTTAACAGTAAAGTTGAGAAAAAGGACTACTGTTGAAGAAATTAATGCATCCATGAAATCAGCGGCAGAAGGTTCGATGAAAGGGATTTTAAAATATGAAACAGATCCAATAGTTAGTTGTGATATTATTGGAAGTACTTATTCCTCTATTTTTGATTCAGAATTCACTATGGTCAAGGGAGGAGATTTAGTAAAAGTAGTTTCTTGGTACGACAACGAATTTGGTTATTCAAATAGATTGGCAGATCTTATAGAAAGGGTTTAAAATACAACTTTAAGCACTTTATGGACAGACACTAATCGTAAAAAATCCTCAGAACATAGCTCAAATCCGAGGATTTTTTTTACTTTTGATTTAACAAAACTGTATAAAATGAACGACAATTATAAAAACCACAAAGTGTTGGTCAGAGTAGATTTTAATGTTCCATTAAATGATGACTATTCTGTTTCCGATAATACAAGGATTTTGAAGGCTTTACCTACTTTGAAATATATTCTCAATCAAGGGGCATCTTTGATACTTATGTCCCATTTGGGAAGACCGTTGAGAAAATTGGACGACCAAGGAAAAATCCAAGTAGACAAGTTCTCTCTAAAAAATATAATTCCGGAATTAGAAAAGTTGTTGGGTAAGCCTGTTGGTTTTGCTCCTGATTGCATTGGGATGGACGCCAAGCAAAAGGCAAAAGCCTTAAATCCCGGACAAGTGTTGTTATTGGAGAATTTACGATTTTATAAGGAGGAGACTGATGGTGATGAAATATTTGCTAATCAATTAGCTGACCTTGGTACATACTATGTATTCAATGCATTTGGAACTGCACACCGAAAACACGCGTCAACTTATACCATCTCAAAATTCTTTGACAAATTTCACAAGGATTTAGGTCTATTGGTTAGTGATGAGTTAGAAAATGCTAATAAATTATTGGACAATCCCCAAAGACCATTTACTTCTGTTATAGGTGGGGCAAAGGTTTCGGATAAGATTAAATTACTTGACAAATTGATTCAGCAATCTGATAATATTTTGATTGGTGGAGGGATGTCATACACGTTTGTAAAAGCTTTGGGAGGAAATATTGGATTATCTTTATTTGAATCGGATTATGTTAAAACAGCCATGGATATATTGGAAAAGGCAAAAGAGAATAATGTTAATATTTATTTACCTGAGGACTCTACTATTTCAAATAAATTTTCAAATACAGGAGAAGTTCGGGTGGTTAAAAGCACAAAAATCCCTGAAGAGTGGATGGGATTGGATATAGGGCCAAAAGCTATAATGCAATATTGTGACATAATAAGTAAGTCCAAAAGCATAATGTGGAATGGCCCTTTGGGAGTTTTTGAATTTGAGAATTTTTCTAAAGGGACATTTGAAGTAGCCAAAGAGATTGCAAAATCTACAGGAAAAGGTGCATTTTCTTTAATTGGAGGAGGTGATTCGGTATCTGCGATCAATAAATCAGGGCTTGCAGACCAAGTAAGTTTTATTTCTACAGGAGGAGGTGCTATGCTCAAATATTTTGAAAACAAAGCACTCCCTTGTATTGAAGCTATAATGGAGAAATAAAAGTTACATGATATTCTAGTAACCGTAGGTGTTTATTATCAGGGGAAGTTCTTCAACAAGTGTCGCAAATTTATTTGAAACAAAGAAAACCCCGTAGGAGCTTGCCCAGATCTTGCCTCGGGGACTACATATTATAGCTCCGTATGTGTAAATTAACAACTTCGGGTTGAAAGAGCCCAAATCAATTCAACTCTAGTAGAATACCGAGTGCAATGACAATAAATATATATGTAGCTTTAAGATTTGGTACTATTTCAATAGATAATCTATATCATTTTTAGTTAAACTAATTGTTTTGGTATTTCCAAGAATATCTTCTGCTATTTGACTCTTGCGTTGTTGGAGTAATATGATTTTTTCTTCCAAAGTATTCCTTGTAATAAATTTTATTGCTATTACTTTTTGTTCTTGACCTATCCTGTGTGCCCTTGCTATTGCCTGTTGTTCTGTTGTCGGATTCCACCACGGATCAATGATGAAAACATAGTCAGCTTTTGTAAGATTAAGACCCACTCCACCTGCTTTAATGGAAATAAGAAATATATTTGTGTTATCGTCATTCTCAAATCTCTCTACCTGTTGTTTTCTTTGTCGAGAGGTTAAAGCTCCGGTCAAATAGGAAAAAGGGGTACGGTCTTCTTCAAATACATTTTTCAATAATTCAAGATGTTTTACATAGGAACTAAATATCAGTACTTTGTGACCAGAATGTTTGATTATTTTCAATTGTTCGAGGATATCATTGAATTTTCCGCTATCAAATGAATATGCTTTTTTTACTAAAACCGGATGATTGGCAATTTGCCTTAACCTGTTTAAAACTTGCAATATTTCCAGTTTTTGTTTGTTTTTATTTCTATCAAAAATTTTTAGTAAGTAATTGCGGGCAGCAGATTTTTCTTTCTCATAAATCTTTTCCTGCTCTTTTGTCATTTCAGAATAATAAGTTTTTATTTGCAATTCAGGCAAATGCTTTTCGACTTCTTGTTTTGTTCTTCTCAATAAAAATGGCCTAATCAATTGCTTGAGTTGAGAAACTTTCTCTTTATCAGAGTATTTCTCTATTGGCTTTAAAAATTCCCTTTCGAAAAATTTGTATTTTCCAAGTAATCCAGCATTGATAAATTGCATTTGAGACCATAAATCTGACAATGAATTTTCGATAGGAGTACCACTCAACGAAATTTTGTGATTAGCTTCTAATTGAGTTATAGCGTTAAAAATTTTGCTTCTCCTGTTTTTTATTTGTTGACTTTCATCCAGTACTACATATTCAAATTGCATCTCTTTTAGAAATTCAATATCTCTCAATGCTGTGTGATATGTTGTCAAGACGATATCAAAATTACGGAAATAATGGATATTTTTGACGCGATTAGCTCCTATAAAGCTATAGATTTTTAGAGATGGTGCAAATTTTATAATTTCGGATTTCCAATTAAAAATCAAGGAAGCGGGCATTATTATGAGTGCATTCAAAGAAGATGAATATACATTATTGACAGTAGAGAATAAATCCAATTGAATGATTTTGGGTTTTTCAATATTTATTTTGTTTTGATTTTGCTCTTTGGAATGTAGCAAAACAGTAATAGTCTGAAGAGTTTTGCCCAAACCCATATCATCAGCAAGACAAGCTCCAAGATTGTTATTGCGCAATTCGACCATCCATTTCACTCCTTCCAATTGATATTGCCTTAAAGTAGCATTTAATGATTTCGGGATTTTAAATTCATCTTTTTCTTTATATCGTTTTTTGGTAGGGACAATAATATCAATATCTTCTAATATTGTAAATTGACTTTTATCCATTTGCAGGTTATTTTCAGTCTGCCTAGCAAATTTGAAGAATTTATTGTATTTTATCATCCATTCATTCGGAATGACAAAAACTTCATTTGACGGTAATACATAATATGGATTATTATCAAGAATATTTTGTTTTAAGAATGAGAATGGAAATGAGATATTTCCAATTTTTACTATTGCATGGATATCAAACCAATCATTATCTTTTGAAGTATTTATTTTTAATTGCGGTTTTGTTAGGATGATCGGTTTCTTTTGAAATAGAGGGTTTATTATATTAAAACCTGATTTTTGGAGTTTTCTTTTATAATTAATCAGCCAATACAATGTATTATTTTGATCGATGGATTTGGTTTTATCAAAATCAATGACAAAAGAGTTGCCGGATATATTACTTAATCCGAATTCTTCTAATTTTAATATATATTTATTTTCAGCAATTCTGTCTCTTACTATTTTAGTTATTTTGATATCATCTTTCCAGAATTCAAAACCTATTTTATTTTCTTTTTTATCATTCCAAGTAAATTCAGCTTCCGGATAAATCATTCTTAAGGAAATTTCCCATTTTTTGTTAAATAAATTGCGAAAAAGAATAAGATTGCATTTTTGCAATTCATTTTTAGTTATTATTTCAAATCCACTCGCTTCAATATCTACTTTTTTTACCACTTTCAAGATGAATTTTTCAAAATATGTTTTGACTATTCTTTCAGGGATAAATAATTCTTGTTTTTCTCTAAACGGCTTCACCATATTGCCATTTATATGAGCTATTTTCATCAAAGAATTGTTAGCTACAATCCAAGCGGGATTGTTGCAAACCGGTATGACTTTTTTAGTGTTAATCTGCCATATATCTTCTTTCTCCTGAAGTTTTAATCTGTATATTATACCGTTATTTTTACGTATAAACTGCAATAATGGATCTATCGTTACTGTTTTGTAGTCAAGTAATGAATTACTGACTATACTGTCCTTTCTCAGATTAATGCAAAGCATGAGTTTGTTGTCAATAATCAATTGAATGAATTTATTCATCATTCTGTCAATAAAGTCAAGCACAAAAGTTTTTGTTGATATATTTTCAAGTAATCCATCAAGATTACTTATTTTTCTTTTATTGGTAATGAAGCGAGTTTCGATAGCTTCTATAGAAAGAGCTTCTATTATTTTGAATATCTGTCTATGTATTTCTTTTTGATTGTGATATTCAATTTGATCAAAATAAGCTTTCTGCTTGATATGAGTAGGTTCTCCACGGTTATCTACAGTTACCCAGTAAGCATTTGGTAAATAAATATCGCCTGTGTGTTTAGAAAGATTGTAAACTATTTCTCCCATCTTTTAAAAGCACTATTTAGTCGGTCTTGTGTTGCGGCCAAATCAAACTTTAAAGGATCAAATTCTTCTCCCTTTTCAATACCGCACCATCTCGCCATTTCTTCATATCTAGGATTGGCAGGATCCGAAAGAAGAAATTTTAAATCATCATAACCCCATACTCCTCCACAATCTTCAAAAGGTGCTCTTCCTTTACCGGCAATTAATTTAGGATATTCAATATCATCAGGCAAAATCTTTTCTAAAAGTATAGTATGATACCAATTATCACCAAAATCATAAATATATGTAAAGTACTGTTTTTCCTTTTTAAATATTTTAGACAAAAGGATATCTTCCGGATTTATCAAATCATCATCCTCATACTTATTATATTTGAATTTTATAAATGTGCTTGAGCGGTAACCTTTCAGTGAAAATAGAAAAAGATGAGAACTATCCCAGTCAAAAACTTTTTGAATAATCAAGTGTAAAAAATAAAAGTTGTAATTTGCAGGTACCAATACACGTCTCCATACGGGAGGATGGGTAATGCCTTTAATTTTTATTTTGAATTGAAATGTCATGATACAATAAATTTTGATGACATAAAGATAAGTTATCAGGACAAAAGTACAAAATATTAAAAGTATTTTTGCAAATTAAATTTTATTCGGGTATAAGCGTATTTCTTTCAATCACTTCAAATATGTATTTCTGTTTTATTAGACCTCCCAAGATTATTGGTAAAGCATCTAACAATGTATCTTTTGCTTTAAGGGTATCATGAAAAACTATTATAGAACCGGGCTTTATATTATTAAAAACATTGTTCACACAGGTTTTAACCGTTATATTTGGATCAAAATCTCCTGATAGTATATCCCACATTACAATTTTATAGCTCTGTTTTAAATACATTATTTGTGTTGGAGTGATTTTACCGTAAGGTGGTCTGAATATATTTGTGTTGAGTAATTCATTTGCTTTGTCAATATCCTCAAAATAGTTTTTGTTATTTGTTTGCCATCCATTGAGGTGATTGTACGAATGATTACCAATGGCGTGTCCCTCCTTCTTAATTGTATGAAATACATCTTTATTAGCTTCTATATTTTTACCCAAACAAAAGAATGTTGCTTTTACGTTGAATTGACTTAATATTTTCAATACCTTAGGTGTAATTTCAGGTGTTGGGCCATCATCAAATGTCAAATAGACTATCTTTTCACTTGATTTTATATCGTATACCAGTGAAGGAGTAAATATTTTGATTATCTTAGGGATTTTGACGGTATAGAACATTAAAAAGGGATATTCATTTTTATTAGGTTTAATTATATGATGACTTCAATATTGAATCACTTTCTATATAGATGTGAGTAAACTTAGGATTTGCTCTTCTTATTTCTTCTTTAATATTTTTAACAGTATTTTCAAGTTCAATTACAGGTATATTGTCTTTGAAATTCACTTCTATTCCCGCCATAATTTCATCCGGTCCTAAATGCATTGTTCTGATATTACCGAAATAATCAATTTGATTGTAAGATGAAATTATATTGTTAATAGATTCGATATCTTGATCTGAAGCGGATTCTCCAATCAATAGATGTTTTGTCTCCGAAGCCATGAAAAATGCAACATATACCAATAATATCCCTATAAGAATTGAAGCACTAGCATCATAAACGGGATTGTCCATGTAGTATGCAAGAGTTATGCCTATCAAGGCAATAATAAGACCTGTTACTGCTGCTCCATTTTCTATTATTATTGCAATCGATGCTGCGTCTTTACTTTCAATCAATGCAGATTTGTATCCGGTAGGATGTGCTTTTCTGAATTCCTTAAGGGCTACAATAAGACTTGCTCCTTCAAAAATAATAGCACCAATCAAAACGCCATAGTTCCATATTAAATTTAAATGATTAGCTTCTTTGACAGGAGCGATGATGTGTTGTATGCCTTCATAGATAGCAACGCCTCCACCAAGAGAGAAAACTAAAATTGATACAATAAAACTCCAGAAGTATATTTCTTTACCGTGACCAAAAGGATGTTGTTTGTCCGGACCTTGCTTGCTTTTTTTGATGCCTAATAAGAGCAATAGCCCATTTACAGTATCAATCAATGAGTGGATTCCCTCTGACAACATCGCTGAACTACCGGTAAATATAGAAGCAATAAATTTCATAACTGCAATCAATACATTTGCTAGAATTGATGCATAAATAACCAATTTTGAACCTCCTTTAGACATAAAAATATTTCTTTTTTGAAATTAATAATGCAAAGATAGTGTAAAATAACTATTTTTAAACCAATGTTGTATCTAAATTCATAAAACTGACCCGTTGGGAATTAAGATGACCTCAAACTTCCAAACTTTTGAACTTCTTACCTCAACAGCATCACCTGTCCCGTCTTCACCTCCTCCCCACATGGCGAATCTATCACTATCCGGTATAGATACACGCCGGGGGACTGCATTTTGCCCTGATATGTGCCATCCCAGTATTCATTTTGTCCACCGTTGAAAACTTTTTCGCCCCAGCGATCATATATCTCCGTCGATAATACATCAACATCTTTTGCTTGATATATTCGAAAGGTTTTATTTAGCTCTTCTTGTCCCGAAGGAAAAAATGCATTGGGTATCAGGTATGCTATCGAGTCGTCTACGGTATACTCATATTGATACTCGCATCCGCTTTTATCCGTGATTTTTACGGAATATACCCCTGATGACAGTCCCGATATATCTTCCATGGTCTCTCCACCACTCCACGAAAAAGCATAAGGCGGATTATTGACATTTTGCAATATAAGGTCTATTTTCCCGTTTTCACAACCGTAATCCGCCGTGATGCTATCCACAACTTCCAGACTTTCATAATCCAAATGCACCGTAACGATACTATCGCAACCAAATATATCCTTGAGTCTAATCTCATACGTTCCCACTTCCGTCAATATGCTATCTCCCACCTGCAGCATATCCCCTTTTTCACATAGCACCGTATCTATATCCACTCTTCCCTCAGGATGTACCGTGAGATATAGCTGCACCACACTATCCACTCCATACGAAGCCAGCAAGGTATCCGTATAATGCCCCTCATCATATATCACCGTATCATTGAATGTATAGCTCTGTCCCTGACATATCTCGGCACGAAGAGTATCACGGGCAGGAATTTGGAAGATGTAGGCGGCACCGTTGTATTCTTGATAAGTCAAATCGTATGAAGCCCCAGCTACCACCGTTTCACCCATTTGATCGATATTCACTCCAAATAAATCAAAATCAGTATTATTTTGAGGCTGTATCTTCGCTTTACGTACCCACTTGTTACCATCAAACTCATACTGAAATATCATTCCTGATTTATTTGATCCATAGCTACCAACTAGGAGTACTCCTTTTTCTAAACTTAAAGAATTACCATAAAATAAACCAGCTTCAGTCTCAGTTAGTGTCTGAAACAAATCAAAACCATTAACCCCGAGCTTATAAACATAAACTTTCGGTATTTTATCAATAGAATAATGAGCTCCAATAAACAAAAATTGATTGTCACTACTAATTTCAGTTCCCATACCAAAGAAATTCCCTCTGTCAAATACTTCTAGGTGATTAATCAATTGAAAGTGACTCCATTTATCATTATCATGTTTTGCATAAACATCTACTTTACCATTATTTTGACCTCTATCACTATCAACACCTTTATAAAAATAACCTATATCTCCTATTATTAAATATTTATCAGTCATATGAAATTTTTGTGTCGAAGGTATTCCAATATTTCCGTTTTGATAACTTTTACAATTTAATGAGTCTGTTAATTCCCAACCTCCACTATTCAATCTATAAAAATAGTCTTTAAATGTAATTGTATCATTTACTCCATACGAAGAAATTCTATACATAAACCAATCATCATACATACACATACCTACTAATGAATTGCGACTATCTCCAGCTAATAGAATCTTCAACTTAGTAATATAACTCCCATTTTCTTTTTTCTTTAAAAACAAGGTATCCGAAATATCTTTCTTATCTAAAAACTGAACATAACATAGATAATTATTGTCCAACCTGATGATATAATTACCAAAAACACCTTGATTAAATCCTGATCCTCTAATTTTTTCTGTTGATGAATATTTCCATATATTATTTTCTTTTACATAAAAACATAATAGTGTAGAATCATAGCCATCGTCATAATAAACAGGACAATCATCCCCTGAAATAAGAATTTTCTCTTCATCCACACCAACATAGCCTCCAAAGAAGCACGTACTATCTGCATTAGGTGCATAAATTTTCTGTATCTGTCCTGATAATGTCATAGTATCAAAACCAATGATAATAAAAATAATAAAGCTAAGTGAATATATATCCTTCATTAAAATATTATTTTATTATTAAAAATAAATATGGGAGCGTAAATTCTTGATTTCAATCCCTATTTTAAAAAATTACTGTCTCACAAACTTTCTAACTTCTTTTTCTATTAAATCATTAGAAAAAACCGTAATAAAATAAGTTCCACATTCAGCACCTACTATATGCTGCATCTCAAAATCACCATAAAAGCCTTCATATGGGTTATCTCCACAAGGTGGAAGTGGAAAAGGATCTACATTATGGAAAGAGACCTGATAATTATAAGTTTGCCCTCTCAATATCAATGGACTAAACACAATCAAAATGAGGGCGAAAGAGTGAGTGAGTGAAATTTAATAAAGTTTTTCATAATTACAAAGTTTTATAGGTTAAAAAAATAAAATAATCTACACTTCGGCTATATGGGGGAATACCAATTAGATACAAAGCTACTATAAAATAATTAATTATGCAAGAAGTTTTCAGTTTTTCCCGGTGATAAGTATTGTATTGGCTACATCATCAACAAAAAGGAGAAATACGGAGCGAGTATTATATCACACCTCCGGGACAGATTTTGTTTTTAAAAAAATAAATACAAAACATCTAACAAATTGTGAATATTTCAACCATTTACATGATTTTTGAGCTGTTCACACACCTTTTTATGATTATTTTACGTCTTAATAATAATTAAACATCTAAATCATATGTATAAAATACCATTTCTTCTGTCAATTCTGTTTTTTTTTACATCTTTTGCTTGCAATACCGGTAAAACCACAAATATGAATTATAAACATTCTGACTACAATTACAAATCTGCTTGGAATAAAGTTGATTCACTCGAAAAAAAGGGATTATACAAATCTGCAATTACGATTATTGAGGAAATATATAAATATGCCAATGAGGATAAAGACGGTGCGCAAAAAATAAAAGCCTTGTTCTATAAAGGTAAATATACCAATTACCTTCAAGAAGATAATCTGGAAAGATTTGAAAAAATACTAAGAAAAGAACTTGCCAAGGCTGAATTTCCGGATAAACAACTTTTGCAATCAATTTTAGCTGAATTTTATGATAAATATCTCAATGCGAGTATATGGAAAATCAAGAAAATGACAGAAACAACAGATACATCAAGTGATGATATTCAGACTTGGACATTAGGTAGATTTATCAAAGAATCCAATCGTCTTTTTAATGCATCTATTGAGACACCAAAACTAAAGGATATATCGTACAAACAGTATAACGAAATCTTTACCGAAGCAATAAATACGGGAAAAATGCGTGATAATCTTTACGAGATTCTCGCATACAGAGCTTTGGAACATTTTAAAAATGATAAAAACTACTTACCTTCCACAACAAAGTCTTTTAAAATTGACAATGGTGTTTTTTTAGCAACTCCAGCTGTTTTTACGACAATAGAATTAAAAAATAACGAAGAAAATGACCCAAAACTAAAGACATTAAAACTGTTTCAAGATATAGAAAGATATAACTTAGAAACCAAGGATTATGAAGAATTGCTTGATATCACTCTCAAAAGGTTGGATTTTGTATATAGCCAATATGTCAAACAAGACAAAGAAAAATTATACATTGATGCTCTTGACCTTTTAATTCACAAATACCCTTCTACAAAAACCGTGGCAGAAGTATTATATAAAAAAGCATATCTATACAATCAAATAGGTAATAGCTCAACTGACCCAAAATCAAGGTGGAAAATAAAAGCAGCAAGAGATATATGCCTAAAAGTCGAAAAAGAATATAAAAATACATTAGGAGCAATCCAATGTACAAGACTAAGATATGATATAGAGAAAAAACAACTCAGAGTTAATATAGAAAAAGTAAGTTTGCCAAAAGAGAATATTTTAGTTAATCTGAGCTACAAAAATATAGATAGAGTGTTTTTTAAAATTGCCGAAGTAAGTCTTGAACAATACAATAAATTTAAAAATTTAAGAGACCACAAGTACGAATTTTTAGCCAATCTTTCTTTTGTAAACAAATGGGATGTCAATATACCTAACGATGGCGAGTACAGATCCCATAGTGTAGAAACAGAAATTTCACCCCTAAATAAAGGAATTTATGTTTTGATTTCGTCAACCAATAACAGATTTATTCAAAATGATGGTATTTTAGCATATCAATTTATTCATATCTCCAATTTGTCTTATTGGACTCAATTTGCAGATTCTTACAATTATGTTTTTGTGGTAGATAGAAAGACAGGAAAAGCTATTGATAACGCTAATGTAAAATTGAGCTATCAAGAATGGGACAGAAAATACAAGGAAAGAAGAAAAATCGAATTTCTTAATGAAAAAACAAATTCTAAAGGATATATTCGATACAAAACCCATTCAAGACATAATGATTTTTCTGTTGTTATCACTAGAGATAGTGATGTTTTAAACATAGATGAGCATGTTTATGCTAATAGAAATTACGATCAAGGCTCATCCAATTCCATTATGTTTTTTACTGATAGAGCACTCTATCGACCCGGACAAACTGTTTATTACAAAGGATTGTATATTCATAATAATACGGATGGTATACCATCAATCATAAAGAATAAATCAGGACTTAGATTGGAATTTAAAGATGCAAATTGGCAAAAAATAAAGGAGGTTAATGTTTCGACTAATGAGTTTGGTACTTTCAATGGTAGTTTTACCATACCCCTAAAAGGTCTTACAGGTACTTTTAGGATTCAAGAGCAATCTACCGGCAATACGATATCTTTTAGAGTAGAAGAATACAAAAGACCAAAGTTTGAAGTGAAATTTGAAGACTATAAAGAGAGTTACAAAATCGGTGATAATATCAATCTAACAGGTATTGCAACAACATTTTCAGGATTCCCACTTCAAGACGCAAAAGTGATTTATACTGTAAAAAGGTCTGTCAGTTACCCCTATTTTTGGAGAAGATACAGTAGTTATTATCCAAACATAAGCAATGGTGTGGAAATAGCATATGGAGAAGTTAAAACAGATAAAAACGGTAAGTTCATTATTCCTGTAAAATTATTTGCCGGTGATCTTAACTTAAAAGAAGGTCTTCCCAATTTTATGTTTGAGATAAAAGTAGACGTAGTAGATATGACCGGAGAGACTCATTCAGCCAAAAAACAATTGAATGCAGGTGTGAACGATATAAATATTTCAATGAGCTTACCCAATTTAAGTAAAGTTGACAAACCATTTGAAATGATTGTTAATACAACAAACCATAGTGGGCAAAAGGTCGATGCTAAAGGGAAAATAAAGATTTACAAACTAGTAGAACCAAAAGTTAATTTCAGGAGAAGATATTGGGCAAAACCCGATACATTTTTATATAATCGTGAAAATTTCTACACTAAATTTCCATCTTATGCATATAAAAATGACGATGATAAACATTCTTGGAAGATTGAAAAATCTGTTGATATTATTGATTTTGACACTCATGAAAAAGAAAAATACACTTTGGCATTGCCCATTGGCGAATACAAGTTTGTTTTGGATTTTGACGATCCCAGTGGAAAAAAAATTCATTTGGAAAGTTATAGTTCAATCTTTTCTGAAACTAAAAACCCCGCAAATACCCTTTTGATGGTCGAAACAGATAGGGAATCATACAAAACACCGGCAGGTGCAAATATCAGATGGCATTCGTCCATACCGGATTTAAATGTATATTACAGCCTATGGAAAAGAAATAGAAAAAGATTTGGAAAAAATTGGCTTAAGCTATCTAACTCTGATAAAATCACGATAAAACTACTGGAAGAACACAAAGGTGGTGTAATTGTTGAAAATATCTTTGTGTATGATAACAGGTTTTATAATGACACAAAAACAATAAATATTCCTTGGTCTGAAAAAGAGTTAAAGTTTGAATACTTAAGTTTTAGAAGCAAATTATATCCCGGACATGATGAAGAATGGCATATAAAAATCAAAGGTGAAAATAACGATAAGATAATGGGAGAAATTCTTGCAAGTATTTACGATGAATCTTTGGACAAAATCTATAAACAAGATTGGGCTAAGGCTATCGGCTATCCTTCTGTAAATTGTAATTATTCAAAGTCTTACGGCTTTAATACTTCAAATGCACGATACTTTTATAATAGAGATAGGAAATATTTTAGTGACAAACAATATATAAAAATATTCAGGCACTTAAATTGGTTTGGCTTTTATGTAAATAGAGGGTATTATGGAGAATATAAAAGTGCGATGTATAGTGCTGAAGTAATGGTTCGTTCTGATAAAAGATTGATGAAGTCTGCTGCACCAACTCCTTCATTTGCTGAAGATGGAACTTCATTAGATGCTTATACTGCTGCTGCAAATGGTGTCATTTTGGAGAATGTGGAGAAAACTGAATATATGAGTGGTGGAAATGATAAAACAGAAGAATCTCACGAAGTCCAACTTAGAACTAATCTAAATGAAACTGTATTCTTCTATCCTGATATTATTACGGACAAAGAGGGAAATTTTGTATTAAAATTCAAAATGAATGATGCTTTGACAAAATGGAAATTGAGGATGTTTGCACATACCAAAGACCTTAAATTTGGATATGATGAGAAAGAGATTGTCACACAAAAGGAACTGATGATTACGCCCAACAATCCACGATTTGTTAGGGAAGGAGACAAGTTAACCTTCAAAGCAAGAATAGACAACCTTACTGAAAAATCTCTTAAAGGAAATGCTTGGGTAGAGTTGTACGATGCTGAAAGTATGAAAATATTGGAATCTACCTTTCTCAAGGACGATAAAAACAAAAGCTTTACTTTGGACGCAAGAGGATCTACATTGGTAAATTGGAAAATGAGTTTTCCGAAAAATCAAAGCAATTTGCTTATATATCGTTTTTATGCTAAAGCCGGAGATTTTAGTGATGCCGAGGAAGGTATATTACCGGTTTTGACAAATCAAAAACTCGTCACGGAGACAATGCCTCTTTGGGTAAAAGGCAACCAAACAAAGAATTTTACATTTGAAAGTCTTAAAAATTCTGTTGGTAAAGATTTAAAAAATATCAATTTTACCATTGAAGCAACATCACATCCGATATGGATAGCGATACAATCTCTTCCATATTTGAACAATGTAAGTTGTGAGAATTCTTTAAGTTTTACAAATGCACTTTTTTCAAATTTGTTGGCAAAAAAAATCACGGATGACAATCCAAAGATTAAAAGAGTATTTGAAAAATGGAAAAATACAAAGTCCAATATCGACAAAGATGCATTTCTCAGTAATCTCAGCAAAAATCAAGAATTGAAAAATATTCTTCTTGAAGAAACTCCATGGGTACTTGATGCCATTGATGAAGAGCAACAAAAAAGAAATATCGCATTATTGTTTGATCTAAACCAAGTAAAAAATGATAAAAAAGCATATGTCAGGAAACTAAATGGATTGCAAAATTCAGATGGTGGATTTCCTTGGTTTAAACAAGGCAAAAGCAGTAGATATATAACTCAGTACATCATGGAAACATTTGGTAGAATGAAACATCTTGGTATGCTTAAAGACGAAAGAGAGATTGATGGTTTTTTGACACAAGCTATAAATTATGTTAATAGGGACGTGGTGAAAAACTACAAAGAGCTGCTGAGATTGGCCGCTTTGGGAAAAATAGATCTCAAAGATAACCACCTAAGTTCATTGATGATTCACTATATGTATGCAATACAGTTTTATCCGGAAAAAATGAAAAATAAGGATCTCCAAGAAGCATTTTATTATTACTTTGGTCAGGCAAAAAAATATTGGTTGAATCGACCACTTTATCTCAAAGGAATGTTGGCTTTAGTATTGCACAGAGGACATGAAACTCAGATTGCAAAGGATGTATTGCGAGCTGCTGAAGGGCAATCAATAATCAGTGAAGAATCAGGTATGTATTGGAAGTCGTATCACGGATATCACTGGTGGCAATTGCCAATCGAAACCCAAGCATTGATGATCGAAGCATTTGATGAAATCAACAACGATACAGATATAGTAAGCCTATTGAAGATATGGTTGTTGAAAAATAAACAGACTAATAGATGGAAAACAGATAAAGCTACTGTTTCCGCTATATATTCATTGTTATTTGATCAGGGCGGCACTATCGGTGAGACAGCTTTGGTTAAGATATACGCTGGGGACAAAGACATCACAAAAGATATTTCAAAAAATGAAATTCAGTCCGGAACGGGATATTATAAGAAAAAATGGGCGGCAAATGAGATTGATTCATCATTGTCTCAAATAAAAATTGAAAATCCTAATAAGGATATAGCTTGGGGTGCTGTATATTGGCAATACCTTCAAGATCTTGATAAAATTGAGACTTTCGAAGATACTCCATTGAAGATAAAAAGATCCCTCTATTTGGTAAAAAACACAGATAGAGGTGAAAAGATGACTGAAATAAAACAAGGTGATATATTGCATCCCGGTAACTTAATCAGGGTCAAAATTCGTCTTGAGGTGGATAGAGAAATGGAATTTATCCATATCGCAGATCAAAGAGCAGCAACATTTGAACCTTTGCAACAATTGAGCGGTTACATGTGGCAAGGAGGATTGGGTTATTATCAAAATCCTAGAGATACAAAGATGAATTTCTTTATAGATTTTTTACCTAGAGGGGTATTTGTTTTAGAGTATTCATTGAGAGCAACTCAATCGGGAGTGTTTTCAAATGGTATTACCGAGCTGCAAAGCTATTATGCACCGGAGTTTAGCAGTCATAGCGAAGGTCTAAAAGTTGAGGTTAAATGATTTTGGTTTATCGCCCCATAAAGATTAATAAAACCGAGATATCAGAGGGTGACACTCCACTGATTCGGCTGGCTTGACCGATGGTATCAGGTTTTATTTTTATCAATTTTTCTCTTCCTTCATAGGAAAGGGATTGAAGTTTGTGGTAATCAAAATCAGGATGAATTTTAATCTCTTCCAATCTGTTCATCTTGTTAGCCATTTCCTTTTCTTTCTTGATATAGCCTTCATATTTTATACTAATCTCCGAATATTCAATATAATCTTCATTATAATCATTTAAAAGCATATCCAAATCAGGCAATGCACGCCGTAATTTATTAAAATTGATATGGGGTCTTAACAATATCTTGTTTAATTTAACCTTTTGAGTCAATGGTGAAGAAGATATTGATTCAAACAATTTATTTATTTCAGCAGGAGTGACACTAGTCTGATTGAGGTATGTTCTTATCTCCTGTTCCGTATTTAATTTTTCATTTACCTTAATCATTCTTTCTTCAGCACCTTTCACTCCCAACGCGTGGGCTAATGGAGTAAGGCGAATATCAGCATTATCTTGCCTCAATAATATTCTATATTCTGCCCTTGAGGTAAACATTCGATAAGGTTCGTCTGTGCCTTTATTGATTAGATCATCTATCAGTACACCGATATATGCTTCATCCCTTTTCAGTACAAATGAATCTCTCTTATTTATCTTGAGATGGGCGTTTATACCTGCGATTAGTCCTTGTCCGGCAGCCTCTTCATATCCGGTAGTTCCGTTTATTTGCCCTGCAAAAAACAAGTTTTTCACCCTTTTTGTTTCTAGGGTATGAGTCAATTGAGTCGGGGGAAAATAATCATATTCGATAGCGTAACCCGGTCTGAACATTTTAGCGTTTTCAAAACCTTTTAGATTTCTCACCGCTTTATATTGCACATCTTCCGGCAATGATGAAGAAAAGCCGTTTAAGTAAACTTCGTATGTATTTCTTCCTTCCGGCTCAATAAATAATTGGTGGCTGTCTTTTGAACTAAACCTTTCTATCTTGTCTTCTATAGAAGGGCAGTATCTTGGACCGACTCCTTGTATTCTACCGGTAAACATTGGTGATTTTAAAAACCCGGTTTTCAATATATCATGTACTTTAGTGTCAGTATAAGTTATGTGACACGATATCTGTTTTTCCAGTTCAGGTGTATTAGTAAAAGAAAATCGCTTGGGATTCTTATCACCCGGTTGCTCTTCAAGCACTTTATAGTTTATGGTTCGACCATCAATTCTAGGGGGAGTTCCTGTTTTCATTCTTCCTGCTTCAAAACCCAATTCTACTAGCTGTTCTGTAAGTCCTTTGGCTGCTCTTTCTTGAATTCTTCCGCCTCCAAATTGTTTTTCGCCGATATGAATTATTCCATTTAAAAAAGTACCATTTGTCAAGATTACTGATTTTGACTTGATTTGAACACCCAGTTGTGTATAAACGCCTTTGGCAACACCGTTTTTCACAATAATACCGGTCACCATATCTTGCCAAAAATCAATATTTTCCTGTAACTCCAGTGTTTTGCGCCATAGATTGGAAAACTCATGTCTATCACTCTGTGCTCTTGGACTCCACATTGCAGGACCTTTGGAAAGGTTGAGCATTCTAAATTGTATCATAGTATGATCAGTAATAATTCCTGAGTATCCACCAAGAGCGTCTATTTCCCTTATTATCTGACCTTTTGCGACACCTCCCATTGCGGGGTTACAAGACATTTGAGCAATGTTTTGCATATTCATTGTTATAAGTAAAACCTTTGATCCCATATTTGCAGCTGAGCTGGCAGCTTCACTACCTGCATGACCCGCTCCGACCACTATTACATCATATTCAGGAAACATATTGACTATTTAAAAAAATCTAAGTTTTATTATTACTGCAAATACTGCATATCATTAAACAAATCACTTTGAATAACAATCCAACTTAGGATAATAACAATAATTGTGCCGATTAGTTCTTGAATATTAAAACCATGAATTGCCAAAACCCCTAAAAGGCCACGGGATACTGATAATAATTATAAACAATGCTATCGCATAATAAAGTTTTATTGTTTTATTGCGTTTTGATAACAGTTGTTTTTTTGATTTTCTGAAACCTAATAACATTATAATAAACGCTAGAAGCATACCAAATGCATGTTCCACGGTAAAAAATCTAAGTTGGGAGTCTTTCATAAACCCTGATTCAAAACTAACATTGTGACTTATAAAATACAAGCCTAAGCCTAGGAGTATTTGCATACCGAAAACTATTAGTGTATAAAGAGGTATATCCATTGTTTTCTTGTCAGGAGCAGCGCTATTATCCCTAAGAAGAGCAAAGATTACCAGTAGGATAAAAATCCATCGTAGTCCGGAGTGTGTGTGTAGCAAAACTGATTCCATATATTATTTTTTAATTAATTTGATTGTTTTTGTAAATTTATTTGTAGTTACTCTAATAAAACAAGGCCGACAAATGAATTGTTTTATATCAAAAGATAATACTTTGCTATTTGGATATGACGCGACAGTTTTATTAAAAAGTATAGAGCCTGTTGCAGAAAGCAAATCAACATTTATTAGTTTAAACTTTTTATTTAGTTTAATTTTAAAAATATTATCACTTGGATTGGGGAAAACAAAAACAGTAGGTAGCATATTGTTTAAATCACTTACATCAACCGAATTGTCCAATATAAAATGAATCGGGTCAGACCATACCCCAAGCCCTCCAATATTTTTACCTGCTACTCGTGCGTACATCCATTTCTTCACCGGTGGATTATGATAAATATATTTAAGTCCGGTAAAAACATTGTCATCTTTTACCGGATTTGAAAAATCCTCATATTCTGAAATCTGAAATTTATAGTATGATGCATTCACGGCTTTTGTCCACAAAAAATCTACTTTATCACTATTTTCATCTATACCGGAATTATTTTTTGGCTGTACAATCTCTGTTTTTTCGGGTACAGGCATAAGTGTTTTGAATTTTATTACTTCACTCCAATTGCTGTATCCAAAGTCGTTTTTAGATCTTATCCTAACAAAATAAACAGAGTATTTATCCAATTTATCTACAAAAGTAAAAGCATCTGATTTTTTTAAAATAGTATCTACTTTAATATTTATTAATTCAAATTTTGAATTGATTTTTGACAATTGTAAATGAATAGAATCAGTACCGGAACTAGCGTTGTATTTTATTTCTAAATTCAGGGATATGTTTTTTTCATCGTACTCAGGATATGTAATATTTGGTGTTTTAGGAAAACCCGTTTTCATTTTTCTAATAGCGGAAAAGTCACTATAACCTGCAATATTTGATGCACGTACTCTCCAAAAATAATACTCTTCACCACTTAGGGTTAGCTTATCTGATTCTAATTCGGTCGCATTTCCGAAAAATGAATTTAATATATTATTAAATCCTATATCCTTTGAAAATTCAATTTCATAGCTACCGGCATATTTGCTAGATTTCCATCTAAAAACATCATCCCGGGTTAAGTTAATATAATTATCTGCCGGAAAAATAAGTTCCGGGATATCAGGCTTTGGGATATCAAAAGAAGTACTTATATCTCCTGTTTTCCAAAATCTATCAATCTTGACTATTCCGATTGACATTCCATCATAAACAGTATCAGAAGGAGGAATATAGTAATTATCAAATGTAATATCAAGAAGATTTTCCGGTTTAGCGATATCCGATATTTTAGTATTATAAATGGCATATCGACTCAATGTATCTCCATTATCCCATACTATTCTATAGAATGGTTTATTTGGGACTTTCTCATATCTGATATTGGTAACTTTCTCGGGTTTTGGCGAGTTTTTCCAATATTGATTTGGCAATAAAGTTTTATATTTGTAAGCATTTTTTACTATAAAATTTTTGAGACCGTATACTCTGTCAAAATCTTTAGCTCTGAAAAAAACACTTCCTTTAGCATTTTTGGCTCTATTTTGTCTTACGATATTAATTTGCTTTATCACTTCCTCCAAACTCCAGCCTCCAAGTCTTAACATTTCTGTTTTAGAGAGATTAAAATACTCTTTGTATTCATGAAGATTGAAATCATGAAATGAAGCAACCGGATAATCATCTAACCTGTAAATACCATGTCCTGCATAAACATCCCTGTTATATTGATCTGCCCAACCTGCCCACCAAGGAAGCAATTTTCCAAAATCCTGAAATCCTCCGGTAGTCCAATACAATTGAGGATTTATATAATCTACACTACCTTGTTTTAACCATTCTATAGGGTCGCAATAAATCACATTATAGGCGTCTAAACCCGTAATTCCGGAAGGATTCATACCGTTTCCATAAATCCCAAAAGGACTTACTCCATATCTTAAATATGGCTTTGTAGTATATATGGTATCCATTACATTTTGTATCATTTTATTTATGCTCCCACGTCTAAAATCTCCTATATTGGAATACTCTTCTCCATATGTAAGATATGTTTGTCTATCCAACTCTTCCGGAGTTCCTCCATATGCATAAAAGTAATCATCAAAATGAATACCGTCAATATCATATTTATTGATAATATCGCCTGCTACCTTTTTTATGTAAAGCTGAACCTGCGGTAAACCCGGATTTAAGATTTTTTTTCCATCGGAATATTCTATCGCCCATTCCGGATGTTTTTTGTATACATGTTTAGTGTCATAATAATTATCATTATCAAATTTTGAAGTATTTATACGATATGGATTGAGCCATACGTGTAGTTCAATGCCCCTATCATGACAGGCTTCTATTGCAAATTTCAAGGGGTCATATCCGGGATACTTGCCCTGTGTACCTGTCAAATATCTAGACCAAGGTTCGTAGTCAGAGTTGTAAAAAGCATCACATTCAGTTCTTACTTGAAAAAATATTGTGTTTATATTTACTTCCTGCAAAGACTCTATAAGATCAATAAATGATTGCTTTTGTGCATCAACATTTCCTTTATCCCACGAGTTTGGCCAATCGAGGTTTGATACCGTCGCTACCCAAGCAGACCTAAGCTCATCTGTAGGATTATTTTGTGAAACAAGCCCCGATGAAATTAAAAAAAGCAGTATAAAAAAATAAGCTCTAGCTATCATATAAATCAAAGATTATAAGGAAGTAATTAAACGATTTTAAAAATAAAAATATAATATAATATCAAATATAGCATTATTTAAACATAAAATTGCATAATTTCGTTTGTATTATAATAAGTACCTATGGATTTTTGTGTATAGAAAATATTTAGTTTCTGTCCATAAAGTGCTTGATTTGTAAAAAATGGTTGCTTAGCAATTTTTTTTTAAACAAGAAAAGATTATTATTCAAATGAGGAAGTTGTTTTTTCTTGTTATTTATACTTTAAAAACTATAACAAATGAAAATTTTTTTAATCTCGTTAATTGTTTTAATTTCTATATTTTCGTGTAAAAATGATAAGGAAAATAAAAAAGTAGTTATCTCATCCGACCCCACATTGGAACAGTTGAATAAACTTATAGAAGCTTCTCCCAACGATGTAAAGCTACTATATGAAAGAGCAAAATATTTTAACAAAAATGAAAAATACATCAAGGCTATTCTAGATATGAAAAAAGTATTAAAACTAGATTCTTTGAATCCTGTCTACTACCATTCTTTAGCTGATTATTATTTGGATAATGCAGAATCCAGATATGCTATCAACACTATGGAAAAAGTAGTAATGCTGTATCCCGAAAGAATTCCCAGTTTGTTGAAATTGTCCGAATTTTATTTCATTGTAAAAAATTATGAAAAATCTATAAACACAATTAACAGTATACTTTATCTATCTCCGGATAATCCGGAAGCATATTTTATGCTAGGTGTCAATTTTAAAGAAATGAATCAATTAGGTAAAGCAAAAAACAGTTTCCTTACTGCCGTTGAAAACAATCCGGAACATATTGATGCTTGGCTTCAATTGGGAAAAATGGCAGAGGAACAAAATGACAGCACCGCAGAAACCTATTATAAAAATGCATTATTGATAGACAAAGATAATGTAGAAGCCTTGCATTATCTTGCTTTTTACTACCAAAATAATGGTAAATTGCAACAAGCTTTGGACACATACAAGAAGATTATCCTAATTGATCATTCTTATATTGCATCTTATCTGAATTCGGGTATCATATACCTTAAGCAAGATTCATTAAAAAAAGCGTTTGACAATTTTAATATTACGGTAAATATTGCAAAAACTAACCCAAAGGGATATTATTACAGAGGTTTCACCCATTATTTGGAAAAAAATAATAAGGCTGCAAAACTTGATTTTGAACAAGCACTAAAGCTTAACCCAGACTATGAGGAAGCAAAACAAATGTTGAAGAAGATAGAAAATTAACTTATGTGTCTCCGGAGTTTAAAACAGGATACCATTTTGGGGTTTTTGCCGATTTACCTGTTAAAAATAATATCTATGTAAAAGCAGAATTAATTTATTCGGATAAAGGAAGTAGTTCATCGGCTACTACACTTACAGAATCTTATACACTTTTTCCGGATTATTTGAATATGTCGGTAATATTAGGATATAATCCGGTAAAAGGTCTGAATATTGAAATTGGTTTACAACCGGGCTATCTTGTTTTTGCCAGATCAATTTCAAAAGGTCAAAGTAGCTCATTTATCGATTTTTTCTATAAAAATTTTCAGGCATATATAGCTTATAAATTTTAAAAATTTCATTAAATTAAAAAGAATTACCCATAGTTATCTAATAACTATTTTTTCATTAGCTAATATCCTTTTTTTACTGCCTATTTTAACAAAATAAACTCCGGGATTTAATCCTTTCGTCATTATACTAATTCTATCATCTAAAATTGTAAAATTTGGGATAAGGACTATTCCATTCCGGTTAATAAGTTGAACTGTACATACTTCCGGAATTTTTTGTTTAAAATCAATTGTGAAATTTCCATTATTTGGATTTGGGTATACATCTATATCGGATTTATCACTATTTAATATATTTTTAATAGCGGTTGTTTTGGTACTATATACTTTAAGATTGCGAAGATAACCCTTAAATGCAATACCATTACCTCCGAAATAATTAAAAATTGCTTTTTCCGAATCATATCCTCCATAGTTTATAGCAAATTTTAAGGAATCTACCAATGTCCCGTCGAGATATATTTTACCAATGGAATCACTATAAATCAAATCCAATTTGTGCCAAGTATTTGATGATACATGTTTATAATTATCACCAAATTCATCATTATAAATCATTTCCATACCGTAATTATTAATCCATGCTCCAAAGCATCTGTATGAGCTACCAAAAACAATTACAGGACAACTAAAACTTGAATCTACAGTTTTAAACTCAATACTAGCTGCTATTTTACTATAATTCCAATCAGGCATTGAAGGAGTTGTAAGGTATTTATATCCAACGGAATCTGAATAATGTGCGCCATCGCTATAAATACCGTCTTCACCGTGAAAAGCAATATTTTCCAGAACAATATCTTCAGAATAGCCTGTTTTATCAGCCTTTGTGTTTATAAGTGTATAATGCGCAAGTAGGTCGAAACCACTATAGTCTTGTGAAATACCCTTTGAGGATATTATCAAAATAAATATTAATGCTAATGATAATTTACTTTTAGTTTTCATGTGTTTAAAGTTTTGTAATATATTAAAAATGAAGCTATTTCAAAATTCCCGTATATATGAAACCTCTTCGCTCTTATATGAATTTTTTATATTTACTCAGGTAGAGTTATTTTTTACCTCAAAATTACTCTACCTGAGAAGTTGCCATTTAGAAACTTTTATGATTTTTTTTAATCATATTTCTGTAAATTATATTGTTATTATCATACTTATGTGAAAATGTATTTCTTTTTATTTGTTTTTTATTAGAATGTAACCGGCTTTGTAGTTTATCTCTTATTACCTTAAAATTTTCCTGTCCCTTCCTAACACATTTAACTTCCCAATCAAATGAAAAACTTCCTTTTCCATCCATCAATTCTTCAACTCTAAAACCTTCCTCTGTTTTCTCGACAACCGCCAAACCAAATGTTTTAGAATATTGAGGCGTTAGAATCACAGTCATAGTTTTGGCATTTGCTATTAACCGGTAGTGCTCAGGAAATTTTACAAAAACCCTTCCGTTTTCCAGTTTTGCGGTACCTCTGATATAAGCAGCAGCTTCAGGACCTTCGAGGCTTGCATAAACTATATCTTTATCAGACCTTGTAGGGTAATCTACTCTGAAATTTTTAGTTGTTCCCCATATTACTCCATCGCCTGTTAA